>DATKHQ010000342.1:0-8582 GCA_035510175.1 Candidatus Sulfotelmatobacter sp.
CCAGTACCTCGCGAGCGCGGGGCTGATCGCGCTTTTCGCGGCCGCCGCCGCGCTCGCCGCGGAACGATTTCGCCTGCCGGGTCCAGCGCTCGCTTCGCTCATCCTGGCGATCCTCGCCAGCCTGACCTGGCGGCAAGCCCGGATCTACCGCGATGCCGAGACGCTCTGGCGGGACACGCTCGCGAAGAACCCTTCGGCGTGGATGGCCCAGACGAACCTCGGAGAGATCTTGGTCAGCCGCGGGCAGGTCGACGAGGGGGTCGCGCTCTACCGCGAGGCGATCCGTCTCGAGCCGACGCTCGTCGAGCCGCGGTTGAACCTCGGCGAGACCCTCCTGGCGCAGGGAAAGGCCGCCGAGGCGATCACGTTGATGGAGGAGACGGTGCGCCTCTATCCGGACAACCCGGCCGCGCGCTACAACCTCGGCACGGCGTACTTGAAGACGGGCAGGACCGGCGAGGGCGTCTCGGAGCTGACGCGAGCGACGGAGCTGCAGCGGGGCTTCGTCGAGGCCGAGTACAACCTGGGGGTCGCGCTCCTGCTCGCGGACCGCCTCGACGAGGCGGCGGCACACTTGCGCGAGGCGATCCGGCTGAATCCGAGCCATGGCCCCGCGCATCGCAATCTCGCGCGCGTTCTCGAGCGGCAGGGCCGTCTCGCCGAAGCGGCCTCCGAGCGCGAGGTGGGACTGCGCCTGGAGAACCGGCGGGATTGATTCCGGGTCAGTCCGGCCCGGCGACGATGGACTCGAGCGTCGTCAGATTGACGATCATCGCCCGAGCCACCCCTCCCGACGCCACGTTCAAGTGCCGGCCGGATCGCCCGAAGGCGCTGTGCACGTGACCGTGAATTTGCAGGAGAAACGGGCGGCGCGTCTGCACCTCGAGCCAGTCGTAGACCCGCGCCATCCCGTGGATGTCCGCCGCCGCGAGAATCCGCATGTCTCCCTCTCGATTAGCATACGGACCGGGAATCCGGCCGGGAGGAGTTTCTGTGGCGACGATTGCGGTCGGCGACGTTCACGGCCATGCGTCGGCGCTCGAGGATCTCCTGGAAAGGGTCCTTCCCGATCTCGGTCCCGGGGACCGTCTGGTCTTCCTCGGGGACCTGATCGACCGCGGCCCCGACTCCAAGCAGGTCCTCGATCGCGTTGCACGCCTTCGGCGCGAGTCCCGGCACGAGGTGATCTGCCTGATGGGAAACCACGAGCAGTGGCTGCTCGACTCCCTCCGCGACCCGACGCAGCACCACTGGGCTCTCAGCTGCTCGGCCTTCAGCACGATCGCCAGCTACGCTCCCGACGCCGCCGCGGTTCTGCGCCGCCTATTCGGAGAGATCGGCCCACGGCTTTTCGAGGAGAAGATCGCGATGCCCTACGATCTCTTCTTCGACCAGGTGCCGGCGGAGCACATCGTACTGCTCCAGAGCATGCGCTACTTCGATCGATCGGACGACGTGATTTGCGTGCATGGCGGCGTCCGGCCCGACGGCACCCCGCCGAGCGATGCCGACGGCGGCCTGCTTATCTGGGGACACCCGGACTTTCCGGACGACTACCGCGGTTCGGAGCGGGTCGTCTACGGGCACCACGACGACGCGATTCTCGATGCGACGGGCTGGCCCGCGCCTCGCGTGCTGCGGAATCGCACTTACGGAATCGATTCCATCTCGCGCGGCGTGCTCACCGCCCTGCGCTTTCCCGATTTGAAGCTGTACCGGGGCGGCGTGCCGTCGTCCAGTGCGGTTCGCTGAGCGTGTCGCGGTCCTTTCCCGCCGTGTCATCGAGCCTCTTGCGAACAACGGATTGATGCCTCAGCAACCGCCCGTCACCCGACCTACAATTTGCGTATGGCCGACTGGAAGCAGGTTCGCAGGATCGCGCTCGGGCTCCCCGAGACCACCGAGAAGATCTGGTGGGGAACCACGGCGTGGCAGGTGCGCGACAAGTCGTTCGCCTGGGAGCGGCCGCTCCGGCGGTCCGACCTCGAAGCGCTCGGCTCGCGGGCTCCCAAGGGACCGATCCTCGCGGTCCGCGTGGAAAGCCTGCTCGTGAAAGACGCGTGCCTCGCGGCGCGTCCGAAGACCTGCTTCACGACGCCGCATTTCGATGGCTATCCCGCCGTCCTGGTTCGTCTCGACAAGATCTCGGCCGCTGAGCTCGAGAACCTGGTCGTCGAGGCCTGGCTCGCGCGCGCGCCGAAGCCGCTCGCGCGCAGGTTTCTCGAAGCACCGGCTGCCGGCCGGCGCCGCTCGAGCGTGAAACGCCGCGGCTGAGCCGAGCAAGAAGAAAGGGAATACCCCAGGGCAGGGAAAAGCAGAATGTCCCGAGGCGCTACGGGCTCTCGAGACCCTCGCCGGACGCCTCTTCCTTGAGCTTTCGGACGCAATCCGGACAGGTCTCGTGGTGCGGCTGCGCTTCCTCGCGCGCGGCGAGATAGTCCTCGATCGCCTCCCACTCCCCTGCCGGGCCGCGAAGCCGCTTGCACCAGCCGCACATGACGAGCTCGGCGTCGCCGTTCAGCGCCGAACCCCGCTCGACGGTCTGGAGCAGGTTCTTCACGTACCCGAGCGATCGCGACAGCTGCATCAGCAGACGGTGCCGCTCGATGGCGTGGCGCATGACGCGCACGAGGAGCTGCGCGTCGAAATCCCCCTTGATCAGGTAGTCCTGGGCCCCGAGGCGCACCGCGTCGAACATCGTGGTGTCGTCGGCGAGCCCGCTCAGGATCACGACCGGGACATCCCGGAATCGCGAGTGAAGGAGGCTGAACGTCGAGAGCCCTTGGCTGTCGGGAAGCCCCAGGTCGAGGAGCACCACGTCGAACGGGCGCTGCTCGAGCGCCTCGAGCGCGTCGGCGAGCCTCTTGGCCTCGGTGACCTCGATCGCGACACCGGTTACGAGCCCCATGGCCAGGCGGACGAACCGGGCGTCGGGCACGTTGTCCTCGACGACGAGCACGTCGAGCTTACGCGTCGGAAGCATCATCGGGCCCATACAGCGTCCTCCGCGGCGAGCATGGCCGCCCGCGCGCTCATGCGGGCTCCGGGTGGAGCGCGATCGCGAGCCAGAACTGCTCGATGGCCAGGATGACCTCCGTGAACGCATCCAGCCCAACCGGCTTCACGATGTAGGCGTTCGCCTGGAGGTCGTAGGCCTGCTGGACGTCGCCGGGGGCATCCGAGGTGGTGAGGACGACGACGGGGATGCGGCGCAGTGCCGGGTCTCCCTTGATCTCCCGCAACAGCTCCCTCCCATCCCGGCCCGGCAGGTTCAGGTCGAGCACGACCAGCGCGGGGCGCGGCGCCTCGGCGTGCACGCCCCGGCGCTGCAGGAACGCGAGCGCCTCGTCCCCCTCGGTGACGACCGAGATGTTCTTGGGTACACGGCCCTGGCGCAGGATCTCCTCGATCAAGCGCGCGTCCGGCCGGTTGTCCTCGACGAGGAGGATCTCCACGGGCGCCGGACGCGACCGGAGCCGGTTCACGCGGTCCCCAGAGGACCGCGCGGCAGGCTGAACAGGAACGTCGCTCCTCCCTCGGACCGCGGCTCGACCCAGATTCGGCCCCCGTGCAGCTCGACGATCTTTCTGCAGATCGCCAGCCCCATCCCGGCGCCCGGAAAGTCTTGGCGGGGGTGCAGCCGCTGGAACAGCGCGAACACCCGCTCGGCGTGGCGCGGCTCGATCCCGATTCCGTTGTCCTTCACCGCGAAGATCCATTGGGTCTCGCGCTCGGAGACCGACACGTGGACCTCCGGCGGGGTCGCCGGCCGGCGGAACTTGATCGAGTTCCCGACGAGGTTCTGCAGCAGCTGCACGACCTGGAGGTCGTTCCCGACGACCTCGGGCAGCGGGTCGCGCGTGATCCGCGCGCCGGTCTCGGCGATCGCCGCCCCCAGGTTGCCCAGCGCCTGGTCGAGGGCCGCGTTCATCCGCACCGCGGCGCTCCAGGGCTCGCGCATCTCGACGCGCGAGTAGTCCAGCAGCCCCCGGAGGAGCTGATGCATCCAGTCGGCGCCGTCCACGATGAACCCGAGGAACTCGTCCGCGTCGGGATCGAGGCGCCCCCGGTAGCGGCGCTCGAGCAGCTCGGCGTAGGTCCGCATCGTGCGCGCGGGCTCGCGCAGGTCGTGGCTCGCTGCGTAGGCGAACTGCCGGAGCGCCTCGTTCGAGCGCTCGAGAGCCGCCGTCCGCTCGTGGACGCGCCGCTCGAGCTCGACGTTGAGCTTCCGGATGCGGACCTCGACCTGCTTGCGCTCCGTGATGTCGCGGACCGCCGCCATCACGAGCACGCCCTCGGCGATGCGCACGGGACTCAGGCTGATCTCCACGGGGAACTCGGTGCCGTCGCGGCGGCGGGCGTGAAGCTCGAGCCCCTCGCCCATCGCGCGCGCGCGCGGATCGCCCGAGAAGTCGAGTCGATGGTGCTCGTGAGCCTTTCGGGAGGCCGCGGGAACCAGTGCCTCCACGGGTTTTCCGAAAAGCTCGTTGCGCCGGTACCCGAACATCCTCTCGGCCTGGGCGGAAACCTCGATGATCGAGCCTGCGGCGTTCACCACGATCATCGCGTCGGGCACCGCGTCGAGCAGCCCGCGAACGCGCGCCTCCGACTCGCGCAGGTCGTCCTCGGCCCGCTTGCGGTCGGACACCTCCTGCTCGAGAGCGAGGACCGCACGCAAGAGGGACTCGGTCCGCGCCTCGACCGTCCCCTCGAGCTCGTCGCGCACGGTCCGGAGCTCGCGCTCCACGCGCCGCCCGTCGGCGACGACGGCGGCGATGGAGAGCATCATCACCGACAGCGCGCCCATGTACCCCTGGAGGAGGAGCAGCGATTCCCCCGTCGACGGGCTCGCGAACGGCCCCAGCTCGAGCAGCGTCCCCCACAGAGCGAAGCCGGAGAGGACGCACACGCACGCCGCCGTCTCGCGGCGACCGAACCGGAACGCGGCCCAGAGAGGGAATGGGAAGCTCAGGACGAGCTTCGCCTGGGGCAGGACGCCGTGGAATACCACGAACCCGGCGGCGACGATGCAGACGGCCAGGGCCGTCGCTTCGCCGAGCTTGCTCGCCGTCCACCGCGGCGGTCCCTCGACGGCGGCGAGCACGAGCACGGGAAACAGGATCACGGCGGCGGTGGCGTCACCGAGCCACCAGGTGAACCAGATCCGCGCGGCATCGGCCCAGGGCGCCCGGCCCGCGGCCTCGAGGGTCGCGACACCGATCGTCGCGCTCACCGTGGTGGCGAGCAGCGCGGTGAGGACCACGAAACGCGCGATGTCGCTCGCCCGCTCGAACATGCGCGCGCCCCCCGCGAAGCGTTTCGCGAGGTGAGCGCCGATCAGACCCTCCAGCGTGTTTCCGACTGCGATTCCCGCAGAGGTGAGCGCGGTGCCGAACGTCGTGAAGTTGACCAGGAACGCCCCCACGAGAATCGCGGGCCAGACGCCACGCCCCAGCAGGAGAAATGCCGCGAGGGCGATCGCGGTGGGGGGCCACACGGCGGAGGCGCTCGGGTGGACGTACGCGAGGCCGAGGCCCGCTTTTCCGGCCAGAACGTAGACGCCGGTCAGGAGAACGAGGATCCCCGCGCGGCCGACACGGCTTTCGGGTAGAGACAGCCCCGGCGCGGCTTTCCCGGACGACGGCATGCGGACCTCGACCATTCCCGTGGTTGACTGCGAGCGTACGGGCGGTCGTTCCTGGCTGTCAAGGACCGCCCCGGAGGACCGTGACCATGATCATGAAACCCCTCCTTTGCGCCTTTGCCATAACGCTTCCGATCGCGCTCGGTCAAGCGGCCGCCGCCGCGAGCGACGCCCCTCCGATCGAGGCCGGAGTGTTCCGTCCTCCCGATCTCGTGGAGTTGACGGCGCTCGATCCGACGATCCGGCTCGACGTGCGCTACGCCACGGCGAACAACTTCGTCGGGCGCCCGGTCTACACGCAGGCGCGCGCGTTCCTGCAGCGGCCCGCGGCGGAAGCGCTCGTGCGCGTGAACCGCGCGTTGCGGAAGGACGGGTACGGCCTGCTCGTGTTCGACGGCTACCGGCCCTGGTCGGTGACGAAGGTGTTCTGGGACCTCACGCCGCAGGACAAGAAGGTCTTCGTCGCGGACCCGGCGAAGGGATCGAAGCACAACCGCGGGTGCGCGGTCGATCTCTCGCTGTACGACCTCGCGACCGGCCGGGAGGTCGAGATGCCCGGGGCGTACGACGAGATGTCGGAGCGATCGTACGTGACGTACGCGGGAGGAAGCCCCGAAGCGCGCGCCCGCCGCGACCTCCTGCGCGCGGCGATGGAGCACGAGGGATTCTTCGTCTACCCGTGGGAGTGGTGGCACTTCGACTACAAGGACTGGACCGAGTACACGATCCTCGACGTGCCGTTTTCCGAGATTCGAGGCGCCGCTGCTGTGGTCGCGTCGCGCCCCGGCGCGATCGACCCCGGGCGGGCCCGGATGCTCGACCTCACGCACGTGTTCGACGAGCACACGCTGTACTGGCCGACCTCGAAATCCGCGTTCACCCTCAGCCCGGTCAGCCGGGGAAAGACCGACGCCGGGTACTTCTACGCGGCGAACACGTTCTGCGAGCCCGAGCACGGCGGCACGCACATGGACGCGCCGATCCACTTCTCGGAGATCGGTCGCACGGCCGACGCGGTCCCGGTCCGCCAGCTCGTGGCCGCAGGAGTCGTGATCGACGTCTCGGCCCAGGCGGCGAAGGACCCCGACTACCGGCTCACGCCCGACGACGTCACGCGCTGGGAAGCGGCGCACGGCAAGATCCCGGAGGGCGCCATCGTGCTCTTGCGAACGGGGTGGGGAAAGCGTTGGCCGGACCGCAAGAGCACCTTCGGCGACGACACCCCCGGAGATGCGAGTCACCTCCACTTCCCCTCGTACGGACCGGAGGCCGCGACGCTTCTGGTCCAGAGCCGGAAGGTCGGCGCGCTCGGCGTCGATACCCCGAGCATCGACCACGGGCCGTCGAAGGAATTCCTGGTCCACCGGATCGCCGCGGCCGCCCAGGTGCCGGGGCTCGAGAACCTCGCCGGCCTCGAAGACGTGCCGGAAACGGGCGCGTGGATCGTGGCGCTTCCGATGAAGATCGGGGGCGGATCGGGAGCCCCGGCTCGCGTGGTGGCGCTCTTGCCCTGACGAGTGTTGCTTGCCGGATCGCGCCCTTGGGCGTACGTCAAACGGAGACCACCGTGGAGATTGCGCCATGAGAACGCTTCTTTCCGGAGGTGTCTTTGCGACGCTCGCTCTGTTCACCGCGACGCTCGCACACGGACGCGAGCTGACGTTCCAAGATCGAGCTCGCGCGGAGGAGGCGATCCTCCGCGTCTACTACGCGCACCAGGTCGGGGCGACGCGGGCGTTCGATGAGGCGGTGCCGCGCGCGGTGATCGAGGATCGCGTTCGGCGCTACCTCGTGGAGTCCGCCGCGCTCCAGCGTTTCTGGGGAGGTGGTCCCACCTCCGAAGACCTGCGTCATGAGGTGGATCGGATCGCGGCGGCCTCGCGGCTCCCCGACCGCCTCCAGGAGATCTTCGATGCGCTCGGCCGCGATCCCGTGCTGATCCAGGAATGCCTCGCACGGCCGGTCCTCGTCGACCGCTGGGCTCGCGCGATGTTCGCCGCCGATCCCCGGTTCCGCGGTCGGTCGCTCTCCGCGCCGGAGCAAACCGATGAGATGCAGCGCGCGTGGGACGCGTTCCTGAGGAGCGCCTCGGCGTCGCTCGATCCTGCGTCGGTCAAGACGGTCGCCCGGGACGAGGTCCCCGTCCCCGTCCGGCTCGGAAGCCCGGCGGCAGCCACGAGCGCGAGCGGCGCCGCCTGCGTGCCGAACGACCGCTGGGAGGCCGCGGCCCTGGGCGGATCCCCCGTGCCGCGCGAGGGGCACACGGCGGTCTGGACCGGATCCGTGATGATCGTGTGGGGAGGCGGCGATCCCTACGTCAACACGGGCGGACGCTACGACCCCATCCTCGACACCTGGACGCCCACGTCCGTCACCAATGCCCCCCTCCCGCGGAGGGATCACACGGCGGTCTGGACCGGGACCCGCATGATCGTGTGGGGCGGGCAGGGCAATCTGGTGTCGTTCGGCGACGGCGCGAGCTACGATCCGGTCGCGGACGCGTGGTCGCCGATCTCGGGCGTCAACCCCCCGTCGCGCCGCTGGCTCCATACGGCTGTGTGGACCGGCTCGAAGATGATCGTCTGGGGCGGACGCGATTCGCGCGACTTCCTGGCGACGGGCGCGCAGTACGATCCCGGCTCCGACACCTGGACGGTCACCCCGGTGACCGCGTCGACGCCGACGCCGCGTGCTTACCACACCGCGGTCTGGGCGGGCGACCGTATGGTGATCTTCGGAGGGGAGAACTTCGGCGGGCCGGTCCTCGCGGACGGCGCCGCGCTCGTCGCCGCCACGAACGCGTGGACCGCGCTTTCCCCTGCCCCGTCGGCCCGCATGGAACACACCGCAGTGTGGAGCGGCCGCGAGATGATCGTGTGGGGCGGATCGGACGGAACGAACGCGCTCGGAAGCGGCGCGCGCTACGACCCCGCAGCCG
>DATKHQ010000343.1:0-4573 GCA_035510175.1 Candidatus Sulfotelmatobacter sp.
CTGATCGAACACGATCGAGGCCGGGGACTCGAAGACCTCGTCGGTCACCTCGAGCCCGTCCAGCCCGTAGGTCCGGTACAGCTCCTCCCCCTTGGTCGTCTTCCGGTCGTGGAACGCGGGGAGGCAATGCATGAACTTGGCGCTCGGGTTTCCCGTGGCCGCCATCAGCGCGGCGTTGACCTGATACGGCTTGACGAGGTCGATCCTCTCCGCCCACTTCGCCGCGGGCTCGCCGAGCGACACCCAGACGTCGGTATGCACGAAATCGCACCCGGCGACCGCCGCGCGCGGATCGTCGGAGACCGTCACCCGCGCCCCGGTCACGCCGGCGAACCTGCGCGCCTTGGCGACGACACGGTCGTCGGGCCAGAGCGCCCTCGGCCCGCACAGCCGCACGTCCATCCCGAGGCGCGCGCCGACGAGCAGCAGCGAGTGCCCCATGTTGTTCCGGCAGTCGCCCAGGTAGCAGTACGCGATCTTGCCGAGCGGCCTGTCCGAGTGCTCCCGCATCGTCATCACGTCGGCGAGCATCTGCGTCGGGTGCGAGGCATCGGTCAGGCCGTTGTAGACCGGGACCCCGGCATGCGCCGCGAGGGTCTCGACGATCTCCTGCGCGAAGCCGCGGTACTCGATCGCGTCGTACATCCGGCCCAGGACCCGCGCCGTGTCCGCGATCGACTCCTTGTGGCCGATCTGCGACCCGCCGGGGTCGAGGTAGGTGACGCCCATCCCGAGGTCGTACGCCGCGACCTCGAACGCGCAGCGCGTCCGCGTCGAGGTCTTCTCGAAGATCAGGACGATGTTCTTCCCGCGGAGGCTCGGTGCCGCGGCACCGGAGCGCTTGTCGTGCTTGAGCTTCGCCGCCAGGTCGAGGAGGTGGACGATCTCCTCCGCGGTGTAGTCCGTCATCTCGAGGAGGCTTCGATTGCGCAGGTCGATCGCCATTTCGGGAGGTCCTTTCGTCGCGTCGGTCCCGTCGCCGCAGTTTACGCGATGGCGCAAGTCCGCCGGATCTCCCCTAAGATCGTGCCGTGCCCGACCTCCCCGTCGCCTCCGCGCGCCCCGCGTCGGTCCGGCTCCTCGCCGACCAAGCGTTCTCGCGCGCGGCCGGGGCACCGCTCGTGGGCGGAAACGCGGTCCGCGTCCTGCGGAACGCCGCCGAGCATTTCCCGGCGTGGCACGATGCGATCCGGGCCGCGACCCGCTCGATCCTGTTCGAGAGCTACATCATCGAGCACGACGCCGTCGGCGCCTCCTTCCGCGACGCGCTCGTCGAGAAGGCCCGGTCGGGGGTCCGCGTGCGGGTTCTCTACGACTGGCTCGGCTCCCCCGGAAAGCTCGGTCGCGGATTCTGGAAGCCGCTTGCCGCCGCGGGGGGCGAGGTGCGCGCGTTCAACCCGCCTCGCTTCGACAGCCCGCTCGGCTGGCTGTCCCGGGACCATCGCAAGTCGATCGTGGTCGACGGCGCGCTCGGGTACGTCACCGGATTGTGCGTCAGCGCCGCGTGGCTCGGCGATCCCCTGCGCGGCCGGGAGCCCTGGCGCGACACCGGCGTCGAGATCCGCGGGCCCGCCGTCGCGGACGTGGAGCGGGCCTTCGCCCAGGTCTGGTCGATCGCGGGGCCTCCGATCCCCGACGCCGAGCGCACCGAGGCGGCCTCGATCGCGCCGGCCGGTGCGACGGCCGTCCGGGTGATCGCGGACGCGCCGTCGGCCGCCGGCCTGTTCCGCGTCGACCAGCTCATCGCGGCGCTCGCCCGGAGCCGCCTCTGGCTGACCGACGCCTACTTCGTCCCCATGGCGCCCTACGTCGAGGCGCTCCGCTCGGCGGCGCGCGACGGCGTGGACGTCCGCGTCCTCGTCCCCGGGGCCTCCGACATCGCTATCCTCTCGCCGCTGTCGCGCTCGGGGTACCGGTCCCTCTTGGAGGCCGGCGTCCGCGTCTTCGAGTGGAACGGCACGATGCTGCACGCCAAGACCGCGGTCGCCGACGGCCGCTGGGCCCGGGTCGGCTCGACCAACCTCAACGTCGCGAGCCTGATCAGCAACTACGAGCTCGACGTGGCGATCGAGGACGAGCGCGTCGCGCAGCGGCTCGAGGAGTGCTACGCCGACGACCTCGAGCACGCGACGGAGATCGTGCTCCTGCGGAAGCGCCGGCACGTGGCAGCGACTCCGGTCGCCCCCGAGCGCGAGCCGGCCGTCCGCCGTGCGATGGCGGGAAGCGCCGGGCGCGCCGCGGCCGGGGCGCTGCGCCTCGGGGGCGCCGTCGGCGAGGCACTTACACAGCCGCGCGAGCTCGCGACGGGCGAGGGCCGGATCCTCGTCGTCGCCGCGGCCGGCCTCGCCCTGTTCGGCGTCGTCGCGTTCCGGTGGCCGCACGTGGTGTCCTGGCCGGCCGCCGCGATCGGGGCGTGGTTCGCGGCGGCGTTCCTGCTGCGGGCGTTCCGCTCGTGGCGGCAGGCCCGGCGCGCGCGCCTCACGGCATCTCGATCGATTCCTGAAGGTCGCGCGGACCCTTAGGGCGCCGCGTGCCGAACGTCGCGGCGAGGCCGGCGACGAGCGCGGCCTTGTCGGCGGCGGCGAGGCGCGCGTGGGCGTGCGCGATCAGGTACTTGTTCGGCGGCATCCAGTCCTCGGTGACGAGCTTGGAGGCCTGGTACCCCTCCTGATCCGTCCGGTTCCACTCGGAGATGTTGAACTGCTTCCGCGCCTGGTCGACGTCCCATTGCACGAGCCAGGACGACGGCGCGACCCAGCTGTACCAGGGCCACCTCGTCTCGTTGCTGTGACAGTCCTTGCACGCGCGGAAGAACAGCTCCCGCGTCGCGGGAGAGTCCCACTTCGGCTCGGCGGCCACCGGCGGATTGGTGTGCCGGCGGCCGTACGGAACGAGCTGGATCAGGAGCAGCACCCCGAGAGATCCGATCACCGCGCGGCGCGCGAGAAGGCGCGCGCGGCTCACGCGCCGATTCCCGCGGAGAGCGCCGCGTCGAGGCGGGAGAGGATCTCAGGCATCCAGTCGACGTGCTCCGGCTTCATCACGCAGGCCCGCAGGCACAGGACGTCGTCGCGGTCCCAGAGCCCCACCGCCCCAGCCGGCTCGACCATCGCGCGCGGAAAGCTCGCGAGGGCGAGGTGCAATCCCGCCTCCGCGGCCGTATCGAACACCCGGCGCGCCGCCTCCCCCGCCCCCGTCGCCCTGTCCGCGCGCACGACCGCCGCGACGATGTCGAGCTCCGGCGCGAACAGCGGCACGACCCGCGGATCGCGCGAGAGCGCACCATGGAGAGCGCGCGCCCCGGCGCGACACGCCGCGAGCGAGCGCGCGAACGTCCCGCTCCGCTCGAGCGGGAGCATCCGCATCGTGGTCCACAGCGCGACCGCCGAGGCCCCCGCCCGCGAGCACTCGAGAGAGATCTCTCCCAGGTGCAGCTCCTTGGAGCTGAAGTACGTGTACGGCGAGTCGTGCTTGTAGAACCGGCCGTCGGCGGGATCGCGGAACAGGACGCACCCGCACCCGTACGGCTGAAGCCCGTGCTTGTGCGGGTCGACCACGATCGAGTCGGCCTCCGGGATGCCGTCGAACGCCGCGCGTGCGGGGGGCTCGAGATCGTCGACGAGCGTGAAGTAGCCGCCGTAGGCGGCATCGACGTGCACGCGGGCGCCGGACCGGCGCGCGATCTCGAGAATGGGCCCGAGCGGGTCGACGGCGCCGGCGGCCGTCGTGCCGAGCGTCGCGACGACCGTTCCGACCGTCCCCGCCGCGAGAGCGCGCTCGAGCGCTCCCGGATCCATCCGGCCGCGCGCATCGGCGGCGACGGCCACGAACGGGACCCCGAGCACCGCCGCGAGACGGGAGTGCGTGTAGTGCGCCTGGGCCGATGCGGCGATCGCCTTTCCCGGAGCCCGCTCGCGGGCGACCCAGAGCGCCTCGAAGTTGGCGATCGTCCCGCCGCCGCACAGGTGCCCGAGATGCGCGGTCCAGCCGAACATCGCGGCGATCGCGGCGACCGCCTCCTTCTCCATCGCCGAGCTCGCGCGGCCTCCGTCGAGCGCGTGGTTGTTCGGGTTCAGGACCATCGCGAGCGCGTAGGCCAGGCGGGCGACGGCGTGCGGCGGCTTGAGCATCTGCCCCATGTAGAGCGGGTGGTGGTACGGATAGTTGTCGGCCATGCGCGCCGCGGCCGCGAGCAGCGCCTCGCGCAACGCGGGAGGATCGGGGGCGGCCGGGACCCCGGGAAGCCGCGAGAACGAGCCGTCGAGCACCGCGAGCGCCTCCTCGAGGAGGCGCAGCTCTTCCCGCCGGCCGCTCATCGGCCCGCCTCGTCTCCCGGGGCGCGCCCCAGACGGATCGTCAGCGGCCAGACCGCGCGCCTGCGCTCGGCGGCGTCGGGCCAGGCGCGCTCGATCTCTGGGGTCAGCTCCGCGATCGGATCGATCCCTTCCGCCGCCCGGCAGCGCTGCACCGCCGACCAAGTTCCGAGGTAGCCGAGGAGCCCGGCGCGGTCGAGGATCGTCTCCATCGTGAACGCGGGAGCGGTCAGGTCGGGGTACGGGAACGGGAGGTCGCG
>DATKHQ010000344.1:0-6787 GCA_035510175.1 Candidatus Sulfotelmatobacter sp.
GATGAGACAGGCCGTCGACGGAAACGCCATGTCGGGCGTGTAGGTCGCGCAGACGACCAGATCGAGGTCCTTCGCGGGGACCGACGCGGCCTCGAGGGCCCGCTCCGCGGCGATCACGCCGAGATCGGACGCGCCGGTACCGGGCTCCGCGAACCGGCGCTCCCGGATTCCGGTGCGGGAGAGGATCCATTCCTCCGAGCAGCCGAATCGCTCGGCGAGCTCCTTGTTGTCGAGCACCCGGTCGGGAAGGTACGATCCCGTCCCGAGCACACCGGCGCGGCACACCGTGTCGCTCATCCCGTCCATTGGTCCATCGGAACCCGACCCCCTCGGCCCCCCGGAGCCTGCGGAGCGCAGCACTCGACTCCGGGTCCAATTACTTTTACGAGATCCGGCGCCTGCGCGCAAGGTGGGATCAGGATCCGGCCGCCCTTGGCGGGGGTGTCGCGGCACCCCGAACGAGGACGACCGAGGCGCGCACACCGCCGGTGCCGCCTCCGATGAAGAGGATTTCCGGCCGGCCGTCGCCGTCGAAGTCGACGAACCGGGGATCCCCCGGGCCATGGCCTCCCCGCCCGAACGCCAAGCTCGAATCCGAGGCGCGGAACGCGAGCCACGCCCCGGCAGCTCCCGGCATTTCCGCCGAGAGCGGGATCACGCGCGAGGGCTTCGATGCGACCGGCTTCGTCGCGGCCTCGGCCGGCGGGCGGCCGGGGTAGATCCGGAGCGCCCCGCCGCCCAGCAGAACCAGATCGGGGTGCCCGTCCCCGTCCAGATCGTGTCCGAAATCGAGGAACCCGCGATCGCCGTCCTCGACCTCGACCTCGAACGTGTGCGCCTTGCCGAACGAGCCGTCCGGAAGCCCCCGACGCGTCTCGAGCGCGGCGATATCGTGGGTGAGCCCCTTCCAGTACCCCAAAACCAGGTCGTCCCGCCCGTCGGCGTCCAGGTCGATGGCGAAAGGCGTCGCGTCCTGCCAGAGGTTGATCCCGGTCTCGTCGGCGTACCTCGGGGCGCCTCCGAGCCGGGTCCGGTCCGTTCCGAGGGCGAAGACCCGCAGCCGTTTGCCCGCGAAAAGGCTCAGCTTGTCCGCGGCGGTCGTCAGGACGACGAGGGCGGGAGTGCCGTCCAGGGCGACGAACCCGCTCTCGAGCATCCGCTCGCGTCCGGGGAGCTGGCCCCAGCACTCGAGCGACCGCGCGTCCTCGGGGCCGTCGGGGTCGAGGAGCACGGTGCGCACCCGCTCGAAGCCGAGAAGCTCCGGCTCGGTCGCATAGAGCGCGCGGCCGGCGCCGCCGCGGCCGATGGGGATGATTGCGCGGGACATGACCCGGAACGAGCCGACGGATGGGTCGACGTCGACAGGAATGTCGATCGTTCCGGCGAGCCGGGCCCCACCGTCCTCAGCGAGGGTCCAGGTGCGAAGCGCGCCGACCACCGCGGCCCGGAGCGCGTCGTCCCCCGTGACGCCGTCCGCCAGACGCGGGTCTCCGAAGGCGCGACCGAGCTCCGCATCGCGCACGATCGTCTCGCTCGGTTTCGGAGCACCCCGATCCGTGCTCAGGCGATCGACCGCACCGTCCCGGACGAGGAGGAGATCCTCGACCCCGGGAGCACCGGCGCGGGCGGCCGCATCGAGACCGCCGGCCGGCAGCTGCGATCGGACGAGCTCGAGACGATCGGGTGCGTTGGCCCGCCATCGGAACAGCCGGCCCTCCGGCTTGTCACGGCTCACGGCACAATCCGTGACAGCGCACGTGGCCTTCCCCGCGGATTCGTCCCCGGGCGGTCCGACGAGCAGATAGAGCGCGCGGCGTCCCCCCGGCTCCCGCGGCGCCGCCCATCCCCACAGGGTGCCGGGGATCGAGAGATCGACGCGCGTTCCGTCGGCGGTCGGGCTGACCCGGGCGGAAGGCTCCGCGGCCGCCGCCGGCGACGGAGACGGTGACGGGGCCGGGGCCTTGGATTTGGACTTGGCGGGCGCTCCGGTGGCGATGGCGAGCAGGACCGTCGTCAGGAGCGCCATCCGGGGGAGGCTCATCGGCCCCCTCCGCTCAGGTAGAGCTCCAGCGTCACCGGTGCCGTGGTCCCCGCCTCTCCGGCATCGTGCGTCCGCGTGATCGCGATGTCGGCGCGGCCGTCGCCGTCGAGGTCGCGCACCCGCACGAGCATCACGTCTTCCGGCTCCTGGTCGAGCGTGACCTGGAGGTCCGGCTTCGCGGGATAGCGCGCGCCGGGCTCCCCCCGGTGGATGGTGACGCTCTTCCCCTTGCCGAGATGGACGAAATCGACGCGGCCGTCGCCGTCGAAGTCCCCCTGGAACTGCCCGAGCCGGGAGATCTCGAGGTGGTTGAGGTCGAGATTCAGCGTCTCCTCCAACGTCTGATCGGGAACCAGGCGGAAGGAGCCGTCGGCCTGCTGCGCGAACACGTGGAACTCGAGTCCGATGCCGATCCGTTTCGACGTGATCGCGCGCAGCGCCTGGAAGATCGAGAAGTCCAGGGTGATCGTCACGAGGTCCTTGCGGCCGTCGTGATCGAGGTCGATGAACTCGAGGTCGTCGCGGTCGCCGAAGGCGCCGCTGAACGCGTACCCCTCGGCGTCGAAGGTCGTCTTGGCCACCGGGTCGACGGTTCCGTCCGGGCGCAGCCCGAAGACGCGGTAGCGCATCTGGGGCTTCTTGGCCTGCTTCATCTCGCTCTTGCCGGTGTCGATCCCCTCGCGCGTGACGATGTCGGCGCGGCCGTCGCCGTCCAGATCCCCGAACCACGCGACCCGCAGCGGCTCGATCCCGGGGCCGTTGTCTCCCCTCCGCGGGCGAGCCGGCGGCGGCGTCGGTGCGGCGAGGCAGGCGAACGAGATCCACCGCGGCGGGGCGAACCGCGCTTCGCCGAGGCCCTTCGCAATCGCGACGCGCTGGGGAGCGCCCCTGCGCTCGTCGATGACGAGGTCGGGGATCTTGTCGCCGTCGACGTCGAAGAAGGACGGAGAAGGGATCGAACGCACCGCCTGCCCGTTCGCGCCGAACCGCTCGTCGTCCGGCAGACGGCCGCGGAAGGTCGCCTCGGCCGAGAATCCTCCTCCCGGAAGGCCCCGGTGAATCGCGAGCCCGTCCCAGCCCGGGATGACGGCGTCGAGCGTCCCGTCGCCATCGACGTCGACGAGGAACGGGAAGTCCGAGAGAAACGAGCGCGAGCCCGCCAGCGCCGAAGGCTCCGCGAGAAGCGGTGAGAGTGCCAAGTCCCCACCGGACGGGGAGGATGTCCAGGTCAGCTCCGAGATTCCCTCCTCCGTCAACGCCAGCACCGGATGCTCGGGAGGCCCGGCCTGCATCGCGAACACACCGGGGGGCAGCTTGAGGCTCCCGGCCGGCATGTAGCCTCCGCCAGGGCGGGACAGGAACGCGCGGACCTCGCGAACGTCGAACAGCGCGGGCACGACCTCGGTGACCGCGATGGCGTTCTCGGTCCGGTCGTGCGCGATGGAGCCCCACTTGGTGTATGCGGCGACGATCACGAGATCGCTCCGCCCGTCCTTGTCGAGATCCGCCGAGATCACGGCGGCCGGCGGCCCGGGAAGATCGATCGACTCGTGGCGCAGCGAGAGCCGCGCGGGAGCGGCGAGCGCCGTCCCGGCGATCGACGCGATGCCGGCGGCCGCGGTCAGTCGGAGGAGTCGGGTCGCAGGCATCCCTCGAACGCTACGCCGGGACCGCGTACCCGGTCAACGCGGTCCCGGAACCGCCGGAACCGGGTCGCCTGGAGGCCGCCCCATCCGCAGTCCCTCGCCGCTCCGGCATAGGACCGCTTCCGCGACGTGACAGTCCAGCATCCGATCGCTTCCCGCCAGGTCGGCGATCGTTCGCGCGACCCGGCGGACGCGGTCGTATCCGCGCGCCGAGAGGCCGAGCTTCCGGCACGCCTCGACGAGCAGGCTCCGCGCGCTCCCGGTGACGCAGGCGAAGCGCTCCAGGTCGGCGCGGGCCATCCGGGCGTTGCACGCCGGGCCGCCCGGCGCGAAGCGCGCGCGCTGAGCCTCCCTCGCCGCGACCACGCGCTCGCGCACCGCCGCCGAGGACTCGGGAGGCGCGCCCCCGGAGAGCTCCCCCGGATCCACCGCCGGGACGTCGACGCCCAGATCGAACCGGTCCGCGAGCGGTCCCGACAGGCGCGCGCGGTAGCGCCGGATCTCGGGGAGCGTGCAGCCGCATCGCCCCTTCGGGTCGTCGAGCCATCCGCAGGGGCACGGGTTCATCGAGGCGACGAGTTGGAAGCGGGCGGGAAACACCGCACGCGCGTGCAGACGGATGACGACGATGTCGCCGCTTTCGATCGGCTGCCGGAGCGCCTCGAGCGCGTCGCGGCGGAACTCGGTCAGCTCGTCGAGGTAGAGCACGCCGCCGCTTGCGAGCGCGATCTCGCCGGGGCGCAGCGAGAGTCCGCCGCCGGTCAGTCCGGCGAGCGAGACGGCGTGGTGCGGGGCGCGAAACGGACGGCGCGTCACGAGGCCCGCCGTCAGCCCGGCGGCGCTGAACACGCGCGTGACCTGGAGCGCTTCCTCGTGGCTCATCGGCGGGAGGATTCCGGGAAGGCGCCGCGCGAGCATCGTCTTTCCGGCCCCGGGGGGACCGGAGAGCAAGAGGTGATGCCCTCCGGCGGCGGCGATCTCGAGGGCGCGGCGCGCGGCGTGCTGGCCGCGGACGTCGGCGAGGTCTCCCTCGGTTGCGAGGTCCCCCCCATCGGCCACGGGTGTCGCGGCCGTGGGAGAGGCTTGCGGCGCCGTGGGGTCGAGGAGGACCGAGAGCGCCTCCACGAGCCCGCCGACCCCCCAGACGCCGATCCCGTCGACGAGCCGCGCCTCGGCGGCGTTCGCGCGCGGGACCACGACGCCGCGCCGCCCGGCCTCGCGCGCGGCGATCGCGATCGCGAGGACGCCGCGCACGGGCCGCAGCTGTCCGTCGAGGGCGAGCTCCCCCGCGAGGACCAGATCGGCCGGGAGCTGGGCTTCGCCGAGCTTGCCGTCGGCGGCGAGAATCGCCGCCGCGATCGGAAGATCGAGGGCGGAGCCGTCCTTGCGGACGTCGGCGGGGGCGAGGTTCACCGTGACGCGCCGCTGCGGCAGCTTGAACCCCGAGTGCGAGAGCGCGGCGCGGATGCGATCGATCCCTTCGCGCACGCTGCTGTTCGGGAGGCCAACGGCGGCGATGTTCGGCAGGCCACCGCCGAGATGCACCTCGACGTCGACCAGGCGCGCCTCGACGCCGGAGAGGACCGCCCCTGCGGCTCGTCCGAGCATGGACCGGACCTTTCGAGGAGACGGGGGGGACCCGGGAGACGGAGGGCGAGCGCGTCTAGTTCGCGCGGATCTTCAGGTGCGTTCCGGGATACAGGACGCCGTCGGCGGGGATCTTGTTCAGCGCGCAGATCTCGTCGACGGTGATCGCGTACCGGCCCGCGATCGCCGTGAGGGTCTCGCCGGCACGGACCGTGTGCATCAGCGGCCGGTTCGGAGCGGGCGCCTTCGTCGTCGCCCGGGACTTGGACGCCATGGCGGATGCGCCCCCGCCTGCCGCGCGCGCGGTCGCCGGGGCGGCGGACCTCGCGTTGGCCGGGATCTTCAGCCGCTGCCCGACGACGATGGTCGCATCGGCACCCTTCCCGTTCGCGGCGGCGATCGACGTGACGCTGACCCGGAACCGGCGGGAGATCGAGCTGAGCGTGTCGCCGCGCTGCACGCGGTACGTGATCGCGTGCGTCCGGTCGACGTCGCCGTCCGAGGTCTCGGCGACCGCGGGGACGACGATCTCCTGTCCCGGCTTGAGCGCGGACTTCGCGGTGAGCCCGTTCGCGCGCTGCAGCGAGCTGGACGACACGCCGTACGCCTTCGCGATCGCGCCCAGAGACTCGCCCTTCGACACCTGGTGCCGCGCGAGGATCATCCGGTCGGCCTTCGGGAGCGCCGCCCAGGCCTCGCGCGTCGCGCCCCCCGACCCCGCGGGCACCTTCACGTCGGTGGTGCCCGAAGGCGGGGTCATGCCCTTCCGGAGCTGCGGGTTCAGGCGGCGCAGCGTGTCGGCGTCGGTGCCGGCCAGGCGGGCGAGGATGCGCAGATCGGTCTGCCCTTCGATCCGCACCGTGTCGAACGCCACGGGCTCGACCGGCTCGATCGTGAAGCCGAACTTGGTCGGGTCCTTGGCGATCAGCGCGGCGGCGAGGATCGCGGGGACGTATTCCTTCGTCTCGCGCCGGAGCTGCCGCGAGGAGCACAGCTCCCAGAAATCTGACTTCTTCGTGATGCTCAGCGCCTTCTGGACCTTCCCCTCGCCGGCGTTGTACGCGGCGAGAGCGAGGTACCAGTCGCCGAACATCCCGTAGAGGTCCTTCAGGTACGCCGCCGCGGCCTGAGCCGATTTCTGCGGATCCGAGCGCTCGTCGACCCAGGTGTCGATCCTCAGGCCGTACCGGCGGCCGGTCTCGGAGATGAACTGGAAGATTCCCTTGGCCTGTGCGCGAGAATACGCGTTGGTCTTGAACGCGCTCTCGACGTGCGCCATGTAGACGAGGTCCTTCGGGATCCCGGCGCTCGCGAAGATGCTCTGGAAGGGCTCGAGGTATTGCACGGACCTCTCGAGGCTGGCCTCGAACAAACCGCGGTGGGCGTTCGTGAAGTACTCGACGTACGCGGCCACCCGGTCGTTGAGCACCATCGGGATGTCGAATCCGACGGCGGCGCTCTTGGCGAGGTCCTTCCCGTGCTCGAGATCGCCGGGGGCGACCTGGGGACCGTT
>DATKHQ010000345.1:0-17929 GCA_035510175.1 Candidatus Sulfotelmatobacter sp.
CGGCCGACATGGCCGAGCTGTTCGAGCGCTTTCCGATCCTCGCCGAGCGTCGTCGCCAGCCCGCCGGCACCCTCTCGGGGGGCGAGCAGCAGATGCTCGCGATCGGACGGGCGCTGCTCGCGCGGCCCCGCCTCCTCCTGATGGACGAGCCCTCGCTCGGGCTCGCCCCGCAGCTCGTCCAGACGATCTTCAAGATCATCCGCGAGATCAACGCCTCCGGGACCACGATCTTCCTCGTCGAGCAGAACGCGCACATGGCGCTCCAGATCGCCCGCCGCGCCTACGTGCTCGAGGTCGGCCGGGTGGTGATGTCCGGGGACGCGAAGGAGCTGGCGGCGAGCCAGGAGGTCCGGAAGGCGTACCTAGGGATCGGCTGATCCGTAGCGTCTGTCATATGAGCGGCGGGAGACCGGATCGCCCTTCCCGGCGGCGCGGCGCCCCTCCCTTTGCAATAATCCCGTGGCTCATGTCCCCCCCGGCCTCGCTCGCCCGCGCCCTCGCGGCCGCCGGACTCGTTTCGGCGCTCGCGGCGGGGCCTGCCGCGGCCGAGTCGATCCCGATGCCCGAGTCGCCCGGAAGGGGGATCGCCCCCGGGGCGTTCCCGGCCGCTCCGCCGTACGCGGCGGCGGCGATCCCCCCGGAAATTCTCGCCCGGCGCGACCGGCTGACGCTTCTCGACGTGCTCGACGTGGCCCTCCGGAACGACCCGACCACGCAGATCGCGTGGCGCGACGCGCGCTCGCGGGCCGATACGATCGGCGTGGCGCACGCCGAATGGTGGCCCAGCCTCGACCTGCTGCTGTCCGGCACGCGGGCCCAGACGGTCGTGCAGGGGGGCCGGTTCAACGCCATCCAGACGACGTACGGTCCCGGGGCGGCGGTGACCTGGCTCGTGGCGGACTTCGGCGAGCGCAACGGCGACATCGCGAGCGCGCGCGCCGACGCGCTGTCCGCCGTCTGGACCCACGGCGCCGCGGTGCAGCAGACCGTCCTTCGGACCATCGAGGCGTACGTGGCGTACCTCGACGCCAAGGCGCAGCTTTCCGCCGCCCGCATCACGGAGGACGAGGCCAAGACCAACCTCGACGCGGCGCAACAGCGGCGCGACGCCGGGCTCGCCACGATCGCCGACGTGCTCCAGGCGAAAACGCAGCTCTCCCAGGCGACCCTCGCCGCGCAGACGATCGAGGGGAGCATCGGGAGCACGCGCGGCGCCCTCGCCACGGCGATGGGATTGCCGGCGAACGTCACGTTCGACGCCGGCGAGCTTCCCGCGGAGCTGCCCGCGATGGAGTTCGGCCAGGTGGACGACGCCATCGGCAAGGCCCTCGGCGCTCGCCCCGACCTCGCTTCGGCGCGGGAGAGCTGGCTGAAGGCCGAGGCCGACCTGCGCGCGACGCGCGGGAGCTGGCTCCCGAAGCTCGGCCTGACCGGGGCGTACAACCGCAATTACTACGAGCCCCAGACGTACGCGTCCAGCAGCAACACCTGGTCGATCGGCCTCACGCTCCGGATCCCGGTGTTCAACGGGCTCCAGAACAAGTACGAGATCGCGCGGGCGCGCGAGGACCGTGAGAAGGCGGCGGCGCAGGCGCGGCAGGTCGAGCAGACCGTGATCAACGACGTCTGGACGAGCTGGTACGACGTCAAGACCGCGACCCAGCGGGTGACGACCTCGAAGGACCTGCTCGGCAGCGCCACCGAATCGGAGAAGGTGGCGCTCGGGCGGTACCGCGAGGGGGTCGGCTCGCTGCTCGACCTGCTCACCGCGCAGTCGGCCCTCGCCACCGCGCGGGCGCTCGAGATCGCCTCGCGCGCCGACTGGCTGGTCGCCGCGGCGCGATTCCTTTACAGCACGGGCGCGTTGACCGGCCCGGAGGCGCTCCCCCGCACGGCGGGTGACGAGGTGTCCCGATGACGAGACCGACACGGTGCGCGGCTCCGGTCGCGACGCTGCTCGCGGCGCTTTGCGCCGCGGCGTGCGGAGGCGACCGCGCGGCGGTCGCGACGACGCCGCCCCCCGCCCCGGTGGTGG
The DNA here is from genome assembly GCA_035510175.1 of Candidatus Sulfotelmatobacter sp. Lineage (GTDB taxonomy): Bacteria > Acidobacteriota > Polarisedimenticolia > Polarisedimenticolales > DASRJG01 > DASRJG01. The sequence continues at coordinate 2,036 of DATKHQ010000345.1, forward strand.
TCGGCCAGGCGGTGCGCCGCAACGTGGCCGTGACCCTGCGCTCCTTCGGAAACGTCGAGCCGATCGCCGTGGTGGCCGTCCGGTCGCGCGTCGCCGGGCCGATCGTCCAGGTACACATCGCCGACGGGGCCGACGTGACCAAGGGCCAGACGCTCTTCACGATCGACCCGCGGCCGTTCCAGATCGCCCTCGACAAGGCCGTCGCCGCGCTCGCGCGGGACCAGGCGTTGCTGACGAAGGCCGACGCGGACGTCGCGCGCTACACGAGCCTGGTGGCCAAGGAGTACGTCACCAAGGAGCAGTTCGACGCCGCGACGTCCCAGGCCGCGTCGCTCCGGGCGACGATCCAGGCCGACCAGGCCGCGATCGAGGACGCGAAGCTCGACCTTTCGTACTGCACGATCACGGCCCCGATCGCCGGGCGCGTCGGGAGCATCGCGATCAAGGCCGGCAATCTGGTCAAGGCGAACGACGATCCCCCGCTCGTGACGATCTCGCAGACCCGTCCGATCTACGTCACGTTCTCCGTGCCGGAGAAGAGCCTCTCGGCCATCCGGGCTCGCGCCGCCGCCGGACGCCTCGGCGTCGCGGCGCGGGAGCGCGGCGACACCGGTCCCGGGCACTCGGGGTCGCTCGCGTTCGTCGACAGCTCGGTCGACACGGCGACTGGGACCATCCGCCTGAAAGCGGCGTTCCCGAACGACGATCTCGGTCTCTGGCCGGGCCAGTTCGTCTCGGTCGCGCTGGAGCTCTCCGAGCAGCCCGATGCCGTCGTCATCCCGTCCTCCGCGCTCCAGGTCGGCCAGCAGGGTACGTTCGTGTACGTGGTCTCCAAGGACTCCGTGGCGGAGCCGAAGCCCGTGACCGTAGACCGCTCGCTCGACGGCGAGACGGTGATCGCCTCCGGCCTGTCCGGCGGCGAGACGGTCGTGACCGACGGCCAGATCCGCATCGTGCCCGGGGCGAAGGTCGCGCCCCAGCAGAAAGGGCCCGAGCCGGGAGCCTCGCCATGAACATCTCCCACGGATTCATCCGGCGCCCCGTCGCCACCACGCTCGTGATGGTGGCGATCCTGGCCTTCGGCTGGGTGTCGCGCGGCCAGCTCCCGGTGAGCGACCTCCCGAACGTCGACTTTCCCACGCTCCAGGTCTCGGCAGCGCTTCCGGGCGCCTCCCCGGAGACGATGGCGGCCTCGGTCGCCACACCGCTCGAGAAGGAGTTCGGCACGATCGCCGGTCTCGACTCGATGAGCTCGTCGAGCTCCCAGGGGAACACGCAGATCACGCTGCAGTTCGTGCTCGATCGCAACATCGACGCCGCGGCGCAGGACGTGCAGTCGGCGATCTCCCGGGCCGCGCGAAACCTGCCGACGACGATGCCCACCCCGCCGTCGTTCCAGAAGGTGAATCCCGCCGACCAGCCGATCCTCTACCTGGCGCTGACCTCCGCCACGCTCGCGATGTACGACCTGGACGAGTACGCCGAGAACATGCTCGCGCAGCGCATCTCGCAGGTATCCGGCGTGGCCCAGGTCCAGATCTACGGCTCGCAGAAGTACGCGGTGCGCGTGAAGGCCGACCCGACCGCGCTTGCGGCGAAGGGGATCGGGATCGACGAGGTGGCCAACGCTCTGCGCAACGCCAACTCGACGACCCCGACGGGGGCGCTGTGGGGGCAGAACCGGACGTACACGGTGGAGACGAACGGCCCGATCCTCCGCGCCGAGGGGTACCGGCCGATCATCGTCGCCTCGCGCAACGGCCAGCCGGTCCGGCTCGACGAGATCGCCCGGGTCGTCGACGGAGTCGAGAACGACAAGACCGCCGCCTGGTTCAACGGCCAGCGCGCGATCGTCCTCGCGATCCAGCGCCAGCCCGGGACCAACACCGTCGAGGTCGTCAAGTCGGTCCGCGCGCTGCTCCCGGAGTTCGAATCCAAGCTCCCCGCCTCCGCCCAGCTCAAGATCCTGTTCGACCGCTCCGAGACGATCCGGGACTCGGTCCGCGACGTGCAGATGACCCTCGCGCTCACCCTCGTCCTGGTCGTGCTCGTGATCTTCCTGTTCCTGCGGAACGTCTCCTCGACGCTGATCCCGAGCCTGGCGCTGCCGCTGTCGATCCTCGGGACGTTCATCGTGATGCGCGGCTTCGGGTACAGCCTCGACAACCTCTCGCTGATGGCGCTCACGCTGGCGCTCGGATTCGTCGTCGACGACGCGATCGTCGTCCTCGAGAACATCGTCCGGCACATGGAGATGGGGAAGGCCCCGCTCGAGGCCGCCATCGACGGCGCCCGGGAAATCGGGTTCACGGTCGTGTCGATGACGATCTCGCTGTCCGCGGTGTTCATCCCGATCCTGTTCATGAGCGGGATCATGGGACGGCTGTTCCACGAGTTCGCCGTCGTCATCGGCGTGGCCGTGCTGATCTCGGGGTTCATCTCGCTCTCTCTGACGCCGATGCTCGCGAGCCGCTTCCTGCGCGGGGGCCACCAGGAGCACACCTCCCGGGCCTACGCCATCACCGAGCGCTGGTTCGACCGGTCGCTCGCCTGGTACGACGCGGGGCTGACTTGGTCGCTCCGGCACCGTGCCTCGATCATGGTGCTGACGGCCGTCATGATGGTCGCGACGGTCTGGATGTTCCTGGTGATCCCGAAGGGGTTCATTCCCGACCAGGACACGGGGCAGCTCGTCGCCTTCACCGAGGGGCAGGAAGGCATCGGGTTCGACTCGCTCGTCGAGCACCAGCAGGCGATGATGAAGATCGTCCAGGCCGACCCGGCGGTGGACGCGTTCATGTCCTCGTGCGGCGCGCGCGGGTCGACCGGCGCCAACCAGGGGATCCTCTTCTTCCGGCTCAAGCCGCGCTCCCAGAGGGAGGGCGTGAACGCGGTCATCGCGCGGTTGCGCGCGAAGGTCGCGGTCGTTCCCGGGATGCGCGCGTTCTTCCAGAACCCTCCCCCGATCCGGCTCGGCGGGCGGCTGACCAAGAGCCAGTACCAGCTGACGCTGCAGAGCACGGACACGCGAGAGCTCTACGACTTCGCGCCGAAGCTCGAGGCGGAGATGCGGAAGCTCCCTCAGGTCCGGGACGTCACCACCGACCTGCTCTTGAAGAACCCGCAGGTCAACCTGAAGATCGACCGCGACAAGGCCTCGAGCCTCGGCTTGACCGCGGAGCAGATCGACGACGCGCTCTACTCCGCGTACGGCTTTCGCCAGGTGTCGACGATCTACGCCGCGAACGCGTCGTACCAGGTCATCCTCGAGGTCGACCGCCGCTACCAGACCGAGCCGTCGCTGCTGTCGCTCCTGTACGTCCGCAGCGCCGCGGGCGCCCTGATCCCGCTCGATACGATCGTCTCGACCACACAGAACGTCGGACCGCTGACGGTCAGCCACTCGGGCCAGCTCCCCTCGGTGACCGTCTCGTTCGACCTCGCCCCCGGCGTCTCGCTCGGACAGGCCGTCACGGCGATCAACAAGCTCGCGACGCGCGTGCTCCCCGCGTCGATGACCACCGCGTTCCAGGGGACCGCGCAGGCGTTCGAGGCCTCGCAGCAGGGGCTCGGGATCCTGCTGGTGGTCGCCGTCCTGTTCATCTACATCGTTCTCGGCATCCTGTACGAGAGCTTCATCCACCCGCTGACGATCCTCTCCGCGCTCCCCTTCGCGGGTTTCGGCGCCCTGCTGACCCTGATGGTCTTCGGCCGCGACCTGTCGGTCATCGCGTTCGTCGGCGTGATCCTGCTCGTCGGCCTGGTGAAGAAGAACGGCATCATGATGGTCGACTTCGCGGTCGAGGCGCAGCGCAACGAGGGGAAGGACGCGTTCCGCGCGATCCACGACGCGTGCCTCGTCAGGTTCCGCCCGATCATGATGACGACGATGGCCGCCCTGTTCGGCACGCTCCCGATCGCGCTCGGGTTCGGCGCGGGAGCGGAAGCACGGCAACCGCTCGGCCTCGCGGTGGTCGGCGGCTTACTCTTTTCGCAAATGTTGACGCTGTTCGTAACACCCGTCGTCTACACCTATCTCGACGCCGTGGAGACGTGGGCGACTTTCCGGAAGCCGGCGCAGGTCGCGCACACGGCCCCGACGGGCTGAGGAACATATATTCGAGGGAGCGCATCCCGACGCCGCCGGGGGAGTTGGGGAGGCTTCCATGAAAACGATGACCGTCCTGGTCTGGGTGATGCTGGCGTCCGTCGCGGCCGCCGCTCCGCCGGATCCGGGGCCCGAGATCCGGCTCGCGGCAGGCACGTTCCGTCCGGGCGCGCCGTCGTCCGCTCCGGCGTGGTTCCGCACCGTCCCGGTTCCGGCCGCCGCGAGCGGCCTCGAGTACGTCGTGGCGATCGCGCGGGAGCCGCTGTCCGACGAGCAGCGCGCGGCGGTCGAGGCGGCCGGAGCCTCGATCGTGGACTACCTGCCCGTGCACGGGTATCGCCTACGCCTGGCCGCCTCCTCCGAGACCGAAGTCCGCCGCCTTCCGTTCGTGACGTGGCTCGGCGCCATTCCGCCGTACCTGAAGCTCTCGCCGGAGATGGAAGCGCTCGCGCAGACTCCGCCCGCCTCGAGCGCGGTGCGCATCGTCCTCTTCGACGGCGAGCCGGAGACGCGCGTCCTCGCGGCGCTCGACGGCATGCGAGCCCTCGCGACCGCGGCCGGCCCCGGCCGCGCCGTGCGCGTCACCGCGACGCTGCCGGCCGACCGGATCGCGGGCACGCTCTCGGCACTCGCGTCGCTTCCCGAGGTGGAGGCGATCCTCCCAGCGCGCCGGGTGATCCTATCGAACCAGGACGCCGTCTGGGTCCACCAGTCGTTCGTGGGGCCGTCCCCGCAGCAGACGCCGGTCTTCGACCACGGGATCTTCGGGTGCGGGCAGATCCTCGGGATCGCCGATACCGCCCAGGATTACGACTCCTGCTTCTTCCGCGACACCGTCAACGGCGCGCCGCCGATCGTGACCTGCTCGACGCCCCCCTGCCCCGCCGCGGCGACGGCGCCCAACCGGCGGAAGGACATCCTCTACTACAACTGGTCGGGAGGGCCGGTCGGCGAGGAGGACACCTGCCCGTCGACGATCACGGGAACGAGCGGCCACGGAACGCACACTTCCGGATCGCTCGCCGGGGACACGACCCCGTATGCCGACTGCTCCGGCTTCACGACCCCGGCGCGCAACGGCGGCGACGGGTTGGCGCCGGGAGCGAAGCTTGTCGTGCAGGAGCTCGGGGACAACCTCGAGTACCTGAACGATCTCGGCGGGACGCAGTGGAACATCGCCGACGTCGCCTTCCAGAGCGGCGCCCGGGTGGAATCGGAATCGTGGGGCAACGCCTGCTACGACCAGCTCGGGAATTGCATCCCCGGGTGCACGGCGCCGTACGACGACTTCTCACGGGACGCCGACCTCGCGATGTGGAATCACCCGGACCTCCTGATCGCGGTCGCCGCGGGGAATTCGGGGTACTACTGCGCGCCGCCCCTCGCGATCGGATCGCCCGCCACCGCGAAGAGCGTGCTCGTCGTCGGATCCGTCGGGCACGGGAGCAACGCGTCGACTGTGTCGGATTTCACCAGCGCGGGCCCCGTCGAGGATGGCCGCCTCGGCCCCACGGTGCTGGCCCAGGGGGAAGCCACCGTGTCCGCGGCATCCGACGCCGTCATCGGAACGAACAATTGCGGGACCTGCTCGCTCGACGGCACGTCGATGTCGACGCCGACGGCCGGGGGGCTCGCGGCCCTCGTCCGCGAGTACTTCACCGCCGGCTACTACCCGGGCGGCGCCCGGAACGCAGGCTCCGCGATGACCCCCTCTGCGGCCCTTCTCAAGGCGATCCTCATCGACTCCGCGGTTCCCATGGGCGCGCACGCCCCGGGTCCCGACTTCCAGTCCGGCTTCGGCCGCATCCAGCTCAACCAGACGCTGACCTTCACGGGAAGCACGTTCCAGCTCCGCGTCGACGACCGGCGCGAAGGGGTGACGACCGGAGGTCTCGTCAGCCACGCGTACGACGTGTCCGCCGGAACGCCGTTCCGGGCGACGCTGGTGTGGAGCGATTACCCCGCGGCCCTCAACGCGGCGGTGGCGCGCGTGAACGAGCTGAAGCTCGAGGTCGTCGACCCGACCGGGACGACCTGGTTCCAGACGCTCGACGCGGCGACCGGCCTTCCGACGATCACGTCCAACGGCGCGCTCGCGCACGACACGCGCAACGTCGAGGAGCGCCTCGTCTTCCCGGCGCCCCAGGCCGGCCGCTGGATCGTGCGCGTGCGCGGCGTCAGCGTCCCGTGGGGACCGCAGCCGCTCGCCCTCGTCGTCCACGGGGCGCTCACCGATTGCCCCGCTCCCGCCGCACCGCCGGCGCCCACGCTCGCCACCCCCGCCACGCATCAGGTCCAGGTCTCGTGGTCCTCGGTTCCGGGGGCTGCGAGCTACGACGTCTACCGCAGCTTCGGCGCCTGCCCGGGCGGCCCGTACGTCCCGGTGGCCTCGGCCGTTGCGGGAACGTCCTTCCTCGACACCACGGTCACCGGGGGAGCGACCTACAGCTACGTGGTGACCGCGGCGTCCGATGCGGCGGGAGCCTGCGAGTCCGCGCGCTCGGCCTGCGCCTCGGTGGTCCCCACCGGCGACTGCGGGCTCGCCCCGTCGTTCCCGGGAGCCGTCGCGGGCGGAAGCGCCGGGCTTGCGAGCTGCACGATCAACGTCTCCTGGGCCGCGGCCTCGCCGTACTGCCTGGGGGACGTCCGGTACAACGTTTACCGGGGGACGACGAGCAGCTTCGTCCCCTCCCCCTCGAACCGGATCGCCCGGTGCGTCATCGGCACGAGCTTCGCCGATTCCGTCTCGCTGCCGTACGGAGCCGCGCGGTGGTACATCGTGCGCGCCGAGGACGCGACGACGGGGCACGGCGGCCCGTGTCGCGGCGGGAACGAGGACACGAACGCCGTCGCCGTCTCCGCCGCGGCCGACGGTCCGACGAGCGTGGGCACCTGGAGCGACGACGCCGGCGACACTGGAACGGCCAAGATGAACACCGCGGTGCCGTGGGTCGTGTCCACGACCGGAGGCCACAACGCTCCGGACTCGTACGAGGCGAGCAGCTCCGACGGAGTGTGCGCCGATCTGAGGACACCCACGCTGACGCTGGCGGACCCGGGCCAGGGGCCGCAATTGACGTTCTGGTCGAGCGACGACCTCGAGTACGATCCCACCGGCGAGATCGCTGGAACCGAGGGATCGGTCGGCCAGGTCGAGATCGCGATCGGCCCGTCGTTTTCCGGCTGGACGCGCGTCCCGTTGACGCCGGACTATCCCACCTCGGTGGACTTCCCGTACAACGACTGCCCGACGACGCAGAACCCGGGCCGTTACTTCACGGGGAATCTCCTGACGTACACGCAGTACCAGGCGTCGCTGTCCAACTGGGCCGGGGGAGACGTCAAGATCCGCTTCCATCTCTCGGGGGACCACCTCTTCCCGGGCGGCCACTGGTGGATCGACGATCTGGCGGTAACCAAGGCGATGGTCCCGGGATCGTGCACGACGATCGGCGCTGGCCCGCCGCCTGTTCCGGACGGCGGCCCTGTCCCGGGCGCGCCGCTGCGGGCGTCGCGGAGCGGGACGAGCGTTTCCCTGACCTGGGACGCCTCGCAGTGCACCGCCACCGCCGTCAACGTCTACCGCGGCGCGATCGGGAGCTACGGCGCGTTCACGGGCGGCACGTGCAACCTGCCCGACACCGGCTCGGCGACGGTCGCCATTCCGGACAATTCCTGGTTCATTGTCGCAGCCACCGACGGTGCCACGACGGACGGGAGCTACGGAGAGGCCTCGACGGGGGCCCAGATCACCTACGGCGGCGCCTCCACGGCCTGTCCGGCGATCACCTCGCACGTGACCAACAACGGGTGTCCGTGACCGCAGGCGTGCGAACATAGGAGCATGACGTCGATCGATCTGAGCGCGCCGGCGGCACGGACCACGGCCCCGGCGGAGGCGGGTGCGTCTCCCTACGGCGCCGACGTCGCGGGCCTGCCCATCCCGATCTGGGGGGCGTTCCTCTCGTGCCTGGCGATGGTCCTGGGATGGAACTGGGACATCAGCTGGCACCGGTCGATCGGCCGGGACACGGTCTGGACGATGGCGCACGTCGCGATCTACATCGCGCTGCTGCTCGCGTTCGCATACAACGCCTGGCTCGTCCTCGCGCACACGTTCGGCTCGCTCCGAAAGGCCCCCGGCATTCGCATACTCGGGTTCAAGGGCCCCTCGGCGACGTTCGTGACCCTCTGGGCGCTCCTCCTCCAGTTCGTCTCGATCGTCTTCGACAACTGGTGGCACAACGTCTACGGCCTCGACGTGGACGTCTTCAGCCCGCCGCACGGCCTGCTGACCTGGGGGCTGACCGTCTTCTACCTCGGCCAGTTCGCGGTCGTGGCCCTCTGGCGGAACACGTCCGGCCCGGAGGCCGAGCACAAGACGCGCGTCCTCTGCATTCTCATCTGGGGCCTCCTGCTCGGACACATCTCGATCGCCCCCGATCCGAACTACGGCCCGATGGCCGTCCGCTCGATCTTCTTCGTCGCGTCCACCTCGATGGCGTTCCCGTTCACGCTCGTCTTCCTCAACTCGTACCTGGGACGGAAGAGCGCATCGGCGCTCGCGGCGCTGTTCTGGCTGGCGGTCGGCCTCTTCCTGATGCAGCTCTTCCAGTTGTTCCCCGCGACGCCGCAGTTCGGTCCGGTCTACCACCGCATCCCGCACTTCCTGGCCCCGCCGTTCCCGATGATGCTGGTCGTGCCGGCGATCGCGATGGGGTGGATCCTGCCGCCGGGTCACGGCAAGTACGGATTCGCCAAGTACCTCGCCGCCAGCGTCGTCTTCGTCGCCACGTTCACGGCGACCAACTGGCTGGTTTCGGGTTTCCTGATGTCGCCGCTCGCCGAGAACCGCGTCTTCGGCTACGGCGGCTATCCCGGACAGGTCTTCGAGGAGCACTACCGGGCGGTGAGCCCGCTCCACGCCGATGCCGCGGGAGCGCTGGCGCTCGGAACCGCGGTCGTCATCGGCATCTTCTGGGCGTGGTTCGGCGACCGGGGAGGCCGGTGGCTCAAGGAGATCGTCCGTTGATCCGGCGCCTCGCGATCGCGCTGACGCTCGTCCCCTTCCTCGTCACGCCGACGCGCGCCCATCTCAACAGCCCGAACGTCTACCTCGAGGAGGCGGTCGGCCCGTGGCCCGCGATCTCGACGGTCCAGATGCCCCCGGCGGTTCCCGGCGAGGCGCGCGTGGAGATCAAGCTCTACGACCTGCACCCGGGGGAGCCGGTCCACGTCCGATTCCGCGAGATCCCCCCAGCGGGAGACGACGCCGCCCCGCCGTGGGTCGACGCCACGCCGCTGTCGGCCGACGCGAGCTCCTTCATCGCGCCGATGCCCCTGATGCGTCTCGGCGTCTGGAAGGCGCGCCTGGAAGTGAGCGGAGCGCGCGGCACGGGCACGATTGACATCCCCGTCGCGGCGACGATGCCGCCGTCGCGGAGCATGACGCCGTCGCTGATCCTGATCCTCGCCACGCTCTCGTCGTTCCTGCTGGTGACGGCAACTCTGATCACGCGAGCGCTCAGCCGTGACGTGTACACGGCGGGACGGCCGGTCAAGCCGCGCACGACGACGATCATCACCTGGGTCACGGCCGCGGGCTTTCTCGGCGTCCTCGGCATGCACGGTCTCGCGTGGCGGCACTTCAACGACCTGCTCGCGATGCGCACATCGCGCTCGATGCGCGCGATCGTGACGCCGACCGCGGGTCCGCTCGTCGCCGGCAAGCCCGGTGAGCTCGATCTCCGCGCGGTGCTCGGCAAGGGAAGGCAGGTCGAGGACGTGGCCCCCGACCACGGCAAGATGATGCATGCCGTCGTCGTCAAGGTCCCCGAGATGACCTACTTCCTACACGCCCATCCGCGCATGGTCGAGCCGGGGCAATTCCTGCTGACGCTGCAAGCTCCCGAAGCCGGCCGCTACGAGATCTTCGCCGACGTTCTCTCGTCGTACGGGGTCGCCGACACGCTGACCTCGTTCGTCGACGTGGGACCTGGCGACGCCACCCGCGCGACGTCGTTCCCCGACCCGGACGACTCGGACACCGTCACGAAGCCGATCGGGGACGCCGCGACCTCCGGCACGACCTACGACATCGGCTCCGGCCTGACGATGCGTCGCGTCTCCCCCGCCGGAACGACGATTCCGGCCTCCACGCTCGCCGACCTCGGTTTCGAGCTCGACGGCCCGGACGGCAAGCCAGTCGATGCGCTCCAGCCGTACATGGGAATGGCCGGCCACCTGCTCATCCTCCGCGACGACCGCGTGGTGTTCGCCCACGTGCATCCGATGGGGACGGTGGCCAACCGGATGTCGATGCCCGGCGCGCACGCCGCGATGTCTCCCGAGGAGCACGCGAAGGCGATGGCCTCGATGGCGTCGCGCATCGAGGGCGCGCGGGTGTCGTTCCCGTTCGGCTTCCCGTCGCCGGGGCGCTACCGCCTGTTCGTCCAGGTGAAGTACCAGGACGCGGTGCGGACGGGCGTGTTCGACGTCGACGTGCGCTGATTCACGTCTACCGCATATACCCCAGCGACTTCAGAGCCTCGATCTGCGCCGGGTCGAGCTCGCGAACCGGCCCGCGGGGCGGAGGCGGCTTCGGCACCGCGACAGAGAGGCCTGTCGTCTCGCCGGGCATCGGGTGCTCCTCGCCGGGATCGCGCATCAGGTCGAAGCCGTCGTCCTCGCCGTTCTCGGCGACGATGCGCTTCAGCTCCATACCCACCGCGGCGGCGCGCCGGGCGCGGATGCTCTTCAGCTCGTCCCCGAAACGGTTGAGCGCCCACATCGAGGTCGCCACGTCAGTCCGCATGTGCTCGGCGTGCACCACGCGGTCGGCGAGCGAGACCTTCCCGTCGATCACGTCCCGGAGGTCGGTGCCGTCCGTCGGTGGGGCGTCGATCCCGACCATGCCGAGCACGGTCGGCATCACGTCGAGGAGCGAGACCATGTCGGGGATCACCTTCCCCTTCGGAATCCCCGGCCCCGCGATCGCCATCGGGACGTGGATGAGCGTCTCGTAGAGGCTCGTCATGTGCCCCCAGAGGTCGTGCTCGCCGACGAGGTCGCCGTGATCCGAGACGACCACGATGAGCGTGTCGTCGCCGACGAGGTCGAGGATCTCGCCGAGGTAGGCGTCGGCGGAAGCAGTCGCTCCATCGACGAGGTCCCACGTCGTCGGGAAGATGTCCTTCCCGGGCTTCGTCCCAGCCCACTGCGCCTCGTGGCTGACGTTTCCGATCCTCTCGAGATCGCCTGACGAGAGGCGCCGGTCCGTGAACTTCGCCGCGAGCTGGGCGTCCTGGTAAGGGGCGTGCGCCTCGAGGAGGTTCACGAACGCGAAGTACGGCCGGCTCTTGTCGCGCTCCTTGAACCACTGCTTGAACGCCGAGACGACGTGGCCGCCCCCCTTGTCGTGCGTCGAGCGGGACATCCGCGCGGCGATCTGCAACCCCACGAGCCATCGGCGCGTGACGTGCGGCCGCCACGACTCGTCGAACAGACCGAAGCCGCGCGACATCCCGGTGCCCGCGGCGATATACGGGTTCCCGGAGAAACCCACCGTCTGCCAGCCGTTCTTCGCGAAGTCCTCGGCGAGCGTGTCCACACCCTCGTCGAGGAAGAAGTGCTCGAAATCGGCGCCGTGCTTGCTCGAGAGGAGGCCGGTGAACAGACCTGCGTGCGAGGGGACCGACCAGCAGGAGCTGGCGTAGGCCCGGTCGAATTTCACGCCGCGGGCGGCGAGCGCGTCGAAGTGCGGGGTCGTCGGCCTGTCGTACCCGTACGCCGAGACGTGGTCGCGCCGCATCGTATCGAGGACGACGAGGAGGACGTTCGGTCCGCTGGCCTCGCGGGCCGCGGACGGAGGCGGGATGGGGACGCGCGCCGCGGGGAGCGCCGGGAGCAGTGCCAGCGCCGCGAATCCCGACGCCATCGGCCATCCCCAGCGGCGGAACGCGCCGGAAGCCCAGACGGCAGCGAGTGGGACGCTGCCGAACGCCACCGCCGATGCGACGCCGAAGGTCTTCTGCGCGAGGAACGCCGCGACGATCACCGGCGCGGCGCGCACGTACGCGTTGAGGCGCCAGCGTGCCGGGGCGACGAGCTGCGCCGCGAGATCGATGAGCGCGCCGGCGACCGCGTATCCCGCGAGCGTGAACAGCAGCTCGCGCCACACGCCCCCACCGCCGAAGCTCGCGAAGAACTCGCGGATGAGCAGCACGCTCTCGCTGAAGAGGAGGCCGGCGCCGAGTGCTAGGCCGACGGCCGGGAACACGAGGCGCGGGGTGGCTTTGGTCTCGGGCATGGCGACGGAGCGTACGACGTAACGCGCGCGGCGGCAATGCGCGGGACTCGCTCTGATAAGCTTGCCGGATGGACGCCGCGCAATCGCCCCGACCGGTCGCGTTCCCCGGATTCTGGACGGCGGTCGGGATGACTTATCTCGCCTGCTGGTCGCAGTACGCCTGGAGCGCGGTGCTGGGTCGATGGTTGCCGGCCTCCGCGGCACTCGGGCTCGCGCTGGTGCTGACGTTCCTCCTCATGGCGGCGCTGGCGCTCTCCTCCGTCGGTCCGGACTGGCGCTTCCGGTTCGGCCTGGCGCCGTTTTCCCGGCGGTTCGTTCCCGCGATCGTGCTCGTCGTACCGGTCTGCCTCGTCACCCTGGGCCTCCAGGCCGCGATCATCTCCACGCTCGCCCGCGGGCGATCGCTGGGGGTGTGGGAGTGGCACGGTCCTGTGCTTTCGAGTTCCTCGGATCTGGGGCTCTTGACCGGGCTGTTCGTCGTCGTCGTGCTGATGCCGGTCTCGCTCGAGATCTTCTTCCGCGGCCTCATGCAGCAGGGGCTCGTCGCGCGGCTCGGTGTGCGATGGGGGGTGCTCGCGGCGAGCGTGTTCTACGCCGCGGCCGTCGCGGGAGTGCACACGGACGTCAAGACCTTCTCGGCGGTCTTCTGGAGCACGCTCGTCGCCGGGATCGTGTTCGGAATCATGCGACAGGCTTCGGGGTCATTGTGGGCCCCCGCCGCCGCGCACGTCGCGACCAGCGCGGTCCACGCGATCCTGAAGCTCGCCGCGACCGTCGCCCCGATCCCGTGCATCTCGACACCGGGACGGTTCGTCCCCGCGCCGATCGTGGGCATCGCCGCCGCCTGCACGGCCGCGGGCCTCGGGCTCGTCGTCTGGGCGGCAAGACGTCCCGCGGACTGATAACCTGCTCGCTCCCCACCCACCTCGCAAGGAAGGACACCATGCCCGAGTTCATCTTCACGATGAAGGACCTGCGCAAGACCGTCCCGCCGAAGCGCGAGATCCTCAAGGGGATCTGGCTGTCGTTCTTCTACGGGGCGAAGATCGGCGTGCTCGGGCACAACGGCGCCGGCAAGTCCTCGCTGCTGCGGATCATGGCGGGGCAGGACGAGCAGTTCACCGGAGAGGCCTTCCCCGGGAAGGGCGCTTCGGTCGGCTTTCTCCCGCAGGAGCCGAAGCTCGATCCCGCGAAGACCGTGCTCGGAAACGTTGAGGAAGGGGTCGCGAGGCAGAAGGCGATTCTCGACCGGTACAACGAGCTGATGGCCAACTACTCGGACGAGACCGCGGACGAGGCGGCGAAGCTGCAGGACCAGATCGACCACCAGAACCTGTGGGACCTCGACACGCATCTCGAGATCGCGATGGATGCGCTGCGCTGCCCCCCCGGCGACTCGGACGTCGCCACGCTGTCGGGCGGCGAGCGGCGTCGGGTTGCCCTGTGCCGCCTCCTCCTCCAGAAGCCGGATCTTCTCCTCCTCGACGAGCCCACGAACCACCTCGACGCGGAATCGGTCGCCTGGCTCGAGCGGCACCTCAAGGAATACCCCGGGACCGTCGTCGCGATCACGCACGACCGGTACTTCCTCGACAACGTCGCGGGCTGGATCCTGGAGCTCGACCGCGGGGCCGGCATCCCCTGGGAGGGGAACTACTCGTCCTGGCTCGACCAGAAGCAGCGGCGTCTGGCGCAAGAGGAGAAGGCGAGCACAGCCCGGCAGAAAACGCTCGAGCACGAGCTCGAGTGGGTGCGCATGGCCCCCCGCGCCCGACACGCCAAGAGCAAGGCGCGCATCACGGCGTACGAGGAGCTGCTGCGTCAGGACACCGAGAAGCGCATGGACCAGCTCGAGGAGCTCTACCTGCCGGCGGGGCCGCGCCTGGGGGACGTGGTCGTCGAGGCGAAGGGGCTACGCAAGGCGTACGGCGAGAACGTGCTCTTCGAGGATCTGTCGTTCAACCTCCCCCCGGGGGGGATCGTCGGCGTGATCGGAGCGAACGGAGCCGGGAAGACGACCCTGTTCCGGATGATCGTCGGGCAGGAGCAGCCGGATGCGGGATCGCTCCGGATCGGCGAGACGGTCCGCCTCGGCTACGTCGACCAGAGCCGCGACGTGCTCAAGGGCGAGGACACCGTCTGGCAAGCGATCTCCGAGGGAAACGACATCATTCTCCTGGGGAAGCGCGAGGTCCCCAGCCGCGCGTACGTCTCCTGGTTCAACTTCAAGGGGTCGGACCAGCAGAAGCTGGTGAAGGACATCTCGGGCGGAGAGCGGAACCGCGTCCACATGGCGCGGATGTTCAAGACCGGCGGGAACGTGCTGCTTCTCGACGAGCCGACCAACGACCTCGACGTCGACACGCTGCGCACTCTCGAGGAGGCGCTGGTGAATTTCGCGGGGTGCGCGGTCGTGATCTCGCACGACCGCTGGTTCCTCGACCGCATCGCGACGCACATGCTGGCCTTCGAGGGGGACAGCCAGGTCGTCTGGTTCGAGGGGAATTACCAGGAGTACGAGGCCGACCGGCGCCGGCGCCTGGGCGCCGAGGCCGATCGGCCGCATCGGATCAAGTACAGGAAGCTGACGCGCTCGTAGGCGCGTCCCCCATGGTCAGCTCTTGGTCGCTTCGCCCTTGGGCTCCATCTTGGTCGCGGTGATCCAGGTCTTGCCGTCCTTCTGCGAGACGGTCCCGGTCACGGTCGCTTCCTTCGAGCCCTTGCACGCGTGGCCGAACTGCTTGGCGACGTCGTTCTTCATGACGTAGTAGTTGACGGTCTTCCCGCCCTGCTCGGTGACGAGGACGTTCTGGCAATCCTTCATCCCCGCCTCGTGCAGCTCGCACTTGGCGCACGTGAGCTTTCCGGAGACCGTGACGGGCTTGGCATCCTGGGCGAGCGCCAGGCCGGCGAGGCCGAGGACCGCGACGAGGGCGAGGATCGAACGCAGAGGCTTCATGAGGGCTCCTTCGAGGCGGCGGCCGCCCCTTGCGGCGCCGCTAGAAACGAGTTCCGGGAGATTCTATCCTGCGTCCGTCGAGCGCGCTGGGAGGGTTCGGCGGCGGGTGACGGCCGGATCTTCGGCCTTGACGAAACAGGCCGGTTGAGGGCACCTTTTGGGGGGAAGGAGACCGATGCGCGAAGCCTCGATCGAAACCATTCATCACCTCGTCGAGAAGCTCGACGCCTCGGTCCGGGTCGGAGAGGTCCACGCCATCACCAGCCGCGTGAAGACCGCGCTGTGCGACCTGATCCGCGCGCACGATCTCGAGATCCCGGAGCGCTTCTGCCTCCCCCACCCCGACCGGTACGCGCGACGGCTCCTCCACCGTGACGAGGATCTCGGCTACACCGCCGTCGTGATGACCTGGGGGCCCGGCCAGACCACCGCCCTCCACGATCACTCCGGCATCTGGTGCGTCGAGGGAGTCGTCGCGGGGGAGATGAACGTCACCCGGTTCGATCTCGTCGAGAAGGT
>DATKHQ010000346.1:0-2322 GCA_035510175.1 Candidatus Sulfotelmatobacter sp.
TCGCCGGCGAGCGCACCGCGCTGAATTTCCTCCAGCGCATGAGCGGGATCGCCACCGCCGCGCGCGCCGCCGTCGATGAGGTCGCGGGAACCGGCGTCCGGGTGCTCGACACGCGCAAGACCGCCCCCGGCCTGCGCGCGCTCGACAAGTACGCGGTCGCCGCCGGTGGGGCATCGAACCACCGGATCGGACTCTACGACGCGGCGATGGTCAAGGACACGCATGTCGGCGCGGCCGGATCGCTCGGCCAGGCGATCCGCCGGTGCCTTGCCGCGGGGATCCAGAAGGACACGCTGACGGCGGAGGTTCGCTCGCCCGCCGAGCTCGACGAGGCGATCGCCGCCGGCGCCGGGCGCGCGCTCCTCGACAACATGGATCTCCCGATGCTCTCGGAGTGCGTGCGCCGCGGGAAGGGGAAGATCGTGCTCGAGGCGTCCGGCCGCCTGGCCTCGGGCAAGCTGCGGGCCGTCGCGGCCACGGGTGTCGACGCCATCAGCCTCGGCTACCTGACGCATTCCGTGCGAGCCGCCGACCTCGCGATGGACCTCGAGCCGTTGACGTGACGAGCCTCGAGAACCGCCTGGCCGCGATCCCGGGGATCGCGCGGGTCGTGGTGCTCGCGACGACCGGCTCGACCAACGACGACGCCCGGAGCCTCGCGGCGGGAGGCGCCCCCGGCGGGACCCTCGTCGTGGCCCGGGCGCAGACGGCCGGCCGGGGACGGCTCGGCCGCGTCTGGGAGTCCCCCGTGGGGACGGGCGCGTATCTCTC
Organism: Candidatus Sulfotelmatobacter sp.; assembly: GCA_035510175.1. Classification (GTDB taxonomy): domain Bacteria; phylum Acidobacteriota; class Polarisedimenticolia; order Polarisedimenticolales; family DASRJG01; genus DASRJG01. The sequence goes on from DATKHQ010000346.1 coordinate 772, forward strand.
GATCCTGCTGCGTCCCAACGTGCCGGCCGACCGCTCGGGACGGTACGCGCTCGCCGCGGCCGTGAGCGTGTGCCGGGCCTGCCGGGGGCTCGGCGCCGCCGAAGCGTCGATCAAGTGGCCGAACGACGTGCGGACGCCGCGCGGGAAGCTCGCGGGGATTCTCTCCGAGATGCGCACCACGCCGCGGGGCGCCGAGCTGGTCGTCGGCATCGGGATCAACGTTCTTCCCCTCCCCGGGGACGTCGCGGCGCGGATCGGGCGGAGCACGACCTCACTGCGCGCGGAGGGAGCGCCGGGGGGAATCGCACCCGACGGCGTCGTGACCGCGGTCGCCGCGGAGGTCTTCCGGGATCTCGCGGCGCTGTCGGTCGGACGGTGGGACGATGTCGCCGGAGAGTTCCTGCGGTACGCTCCCGGTGCGCGGGATCTCCGGGTCCGTCTCGCGGACGGCCGGGACGGCGTGACCGCCGGCCTCGACGAGACGGGCGCCTTGCGCGTGGCGACCGGGGACGGGATCACGCTCGTGCACGGCGGGGACTCGATCGAGGGATTTGGGGACTGATCATGCTGCTCGCGGTCGACACGGGGAACACGCACACCGTGCTCGGTTTGTTCGAGGGAACGGTGCTGCGTGCCGACTGGCGGATCGCGACCCGGCGCGACGCCACCGCCGACGAGCTCTCCGCGACGATCGGAGCGCTGTTCGCCGGGAAGGGGATCCCGCCTTCCGCCGTGCGCGGCGTCATCGTCTCCTCGGTCGTTCCCGACTGGGACCGGCTGCTCGCCGAGACGCTCGAGCGGACGTTCGGGACCTCGGCGGTGTTCGTCGGTCCGGGGATCAAGACGGGCCTGCCGATCCTGTACGAGAACCCCCACGAGGTCGGCGCCGACCGGATCGTCAATGCCGTCGCCGCCGTCCACCGTTTCGGCGCGCCGGTCATCGTCCTCGACTTCGGCACCGCCACGACGTTCGACGTCGTCGGTCCGAAGGGGGAGTACCTGGGCGGGGTGATCGCTCCGGGCCTCGGGATCTCGGCGGAGGCGCTGTTCACGCGCGCGGCCCGGCTGACGCGGGTCGAGCTGCGAAAGCCGCCCCGGGCGATCGGCCGTACCACCCAGGAGAGCGTGCAGTCGGGCCTGTTCTTCGGCTACGTGGCGCTCGTCGAGGGCGTCGTGCGCCGCCTTCGCGCGGAGCTGGCGGCGGAAGCCCCCGTCGTGGCCACGGGCGGGCTGGTGGAGGTGTTCCGCGACGAGCTCCCGCTCCTCGCGGCGATCGACCCGCACCTGACCCTCGAGGGGCTCCGGCTGATCTGGGAGAAGAACCGCCGGTGAAGGTCCTCTTCGTCTGCGACGGGAACATCTGCCGCTCGCCGCTCGCGGCCGAGTACCTGCGGGTACGCGCCGCCGGGGCGGGTCTCGCGCACCTCATCGTCGGCTCGGTGGGGCTGCTGGGGATCGAGGGACGCCCGGCGGCGCCGCTTTCGATCCAGATCGCGCGGGAGGCCGGGCTCGATCTGACCTCGCATCGCTCGCGCGGCATCTCGGCGGCCG
>DATKHQ010000347.1:0-5837 GCA_035510175.1 Candidatus Sulfotelmatobacter sp.
ACGACGGGCCCGTGACCGGACACCCCCGGAACCGCGCGGCCCGTGGCGACCTCGTAGACGTACACGGGATCTCCGGGAGTGGTGATCTTGACCGTCGCCGCGATCGAGCCCGGAAGATCGCACGAGATGTCCCCGATCACCCTCAGGCGCGGCGGGTCGGGCTCGGACCACATCGCCGCGAGGTCATCCGGACCGACCACCGGGGGATGTCCCGGCGTCCAGTACACGCCGTTGACGAGGACCGTCAGGCGGGTCAGGTGCCGTGCCATCGCGCTTTCGTGCAGACCGTCTCCGGGCGAGAACGCGGCCGCGTCGAACGGAGCGCCGTCCTTCCTCCGGATCCGGTCGCCCCGTCCGAAGACGACCTTGTGGAGGAGGTTTCGCGGGGTGTCGGGATTCGTGAACAGGTCCTCGAGGCGTTCAGGGCACACGACCTCGTGCGGGAGGAGGTCGAAGATCTCCTGCGCTCCGCGCGACGCGTTTCCCGAGCCGGTGAAACCGAAGACGGCCGGATGGAGCGCCGGCGGCAGGCCGTCGCGCCGGATCTCGTCGCCGACGCGCGAAAGGGCCTGGTGCGCGTCCTCGAGGTCCGCGTACTCGTGCGCCATCCGTATCGGGGCGAACGGCGAGTCGATCCGCTCGTGCGCGAGCCGGCGTCCCAGAGCCCAGAGGGTGTCGAGCATCCCGGCGAAGCCCGCGTGTCGTCCAAAGAAGATCAGCCGCCTCCCGCGATCGTCCACGATCCGCTCGTAGTCGACGAGCGTGCCGCCGAGGTCCATCAGGCGGCGCAGCATCGGCATGTTGGCGGGCTGCCCCTTGATGACGTGGGAGAAGAACGCGTACGTGGTTCCCGGCGTGAGCTTGCCGAGCGGGACCTCCTTGACGCCGATCACGACGTCGGACTCCGCGAGGTTTTCGGACAGGCGCGCTCCCGCGCGGCGGTAGGCATCGTCGGGGAAGACGCGCACTTCCGAGGGCTGGACGGCGACCGGCACGCCCCGCCGCGTCAGCTCCGCGACGTGATCCGGCGTGAGCGGCACACGCCGCTCCCACCGGTTCTTGTCTTCCCGGCGAATTCCGATCACGATGTCTCCCGAACCCTGAGCGGAGTCTACCAGCGGGGAGTTGTCGTGTTCGCAATGCTGATGCTTTTCGCGCTGGCCGCCGCCCCGCCGAAGGCGGCGCCCGAGCCTTCGGGGCACGATGCGACCATGCACCACCGGTTCGAGGATCCGTCCGAGTGGGTCAAAGTATTCGACGCTCCCGACCGGGATCGCTGGCAGAAGCCCGACGCGGTTCTGGCGGCGGTCGGCGTCGTACCCGGGATGACCGTCGCGGACCTCGGCGCCGGAACGGGTTACTTCTCCGTCCGCCTCGGCCGGGCCGTGGGCGCGGCGGGGCAGGTCTTGGCGCTCGACGTGGAGCCGAAGCTCGTCGAGTACATGAAGGCGCGCGCGCAGCGGGAGAAGCTTCCTCAGATGAAGGCGGTGCTCGTCCCCCCAGACGATCCGAAGCTCCCCGAGCACGGCGTCGACCTCGTGCTGATCGTGGACACCTGGCACCACCTCGACGATCGCCTGCACTACCTGGGGAAGATCGCGAGAGGGCTTTCGGCGCGAGGGCGCGTCGCCGTGATCGATTTCAAGAAGGGCGAGCTTCCCGTCGGCCCGCCCGACGCGCACAAGCTCGCCCCGGACGCGGTCGCCGCCGAGCTGACCGAGGCCGGGTGGACGGTCACCGGCCGCGACGAGTCGCTGCTCCCGTATCAGTACATCCTGATCGCTTCGCCGAAGCAGACGGCCAAGGCCCCCTGAAGGCTCACCGCCGCTTCGGCGGCGCCGTCCACGGGTCCTCCGGCCAGGAATGCTTCGGATACCGGCCACGCAGCTCCCGTCGGACGGCGGGGTACGTCCGGTCCCAGAAGCCGCGCAGATCCTGTGTCGTCTGGACCGGCCGGCCATTCGGGGCCAGCAGCAAAAAGGTGACGGGTCTTGCCTCAGGGCCGAGGCGAGGGGACTCCGCGAGGCCGAACAGCTCCTGCAGCTTTGCCGACGCCGCGACCGAGCCGTCGTCGCGGTAGTCGAGCGCGGCCATGCGTCCGCTCGGGAGCTTGATCGCCGCGGGTGCCAGCCGCTCCAGCGTGCGCCGCGCATCCGGTCTGAGGTGATCGACGGGATCGACCTCGGGAAGCGACGTCCGCCCCGCGCACGCGGCCTCGGCGAGCGCGCGCGGGTCGAACGCGAGGCCGGCGAAGAGGATCCTCTTCGCCGCGGCGCTCTTGTCGGACAGGGCACCGGATTCAAGGAGGGCCTCCACGAGCAGCGGTGCGGCCGCGTCGGGGTCGGGAGGGACGCCGCGCTCCGCGAGGACGAGCCCGTCGACCGTCTCGAGCTCGATAGCGCGCACCGCGCGCGACGCCGGGTCGTACCGGTGCTCGACGCGTTTTTCCGCCGCGCCGAGCCAGCTCCGCTCGATGCGGCTCGCCATCCGCACGCGCGCCTCCGATCCGGGGCCGCGCGCCCCCGCCTCGAGGTCGATCGCCACGAGAAGCTCCCCGTCGTGCACGACGCTCTCGCGCGCGAGCGCGGCACCGTGCCCCGACGCGAGCACGAGCCTCGGGCTTCCGGGTGTGCGACGGCGCGCGATCCGGTCGGGAAACGCGGAGAGCACCGCCCGGGCCAGGATCTCCTCGTCGGGACCTTCGGCCTTCGCCGAGGGTCCGAGGATGCTCCGGGCTCGCGCGCCGATCTCGTCCGCGCTGGCCCGGATCGCGGGCGGCGCTTCGCGCATCCGGTCGATCCGCGCCAGGAGGTCCGACGGTCCAGCCGGGTGCTTGCCTGCCGGCGCCCAGCGCTCCGAGAGGAGCGCGCAGGCCGTAGCGCCCAGCGCGCTTCCGCCGGTCGCGACGAGGATTCGACCGAGGCGGGGCCCCATGCCGAGGCGGCGGAGCAGATCGCCCAGCGGCGTCAACCGGCCGGCCTCGATCGCACCGAGGCGGGCGAGGAGACCGAGGCCAGCGGCGATCGATTCCCCGGGCGGGGCCTCGAACCACTCGAACGTCGCCGGGTCGTACCCCCGGGCGAGAATCTCGAGGAGCGGAGCGGACAGATCGACGCGCGCGATCTCGGGCTCGCGGTGATCGCGGAGGATGTCGCGCGCGTCCCAGAGCCGGATCGCGCGACCCGCGCGCGTGCGCCCGGCGCGACCCGCGCGCTGATCGGCGGAGTCGCGCGAGATCCGCTCGACCTCGAGGCGGTCGACGCCCACCGCGGGATCGAGGCGCACTACCTTGTGCAGCCCGGTATCGATGACCGACCCGACGCCCTCGACGGTCAGCGCGGTCTCCGCGAGGTTGGTGGCGAGGACGATCTTGCGGTCGCGCGAGGGCGCGATCGCGGCGTCCTGCGCTTCGGCGTCGAGCGAGCCGTGCAGGGGGAGGATGCGCGCGGCGCGCAGCGCCGGCCGCCGGGCCAGCTCCTCGCAAAGGCGTCCGATCTCCGGGGCCCCGGGGAGGAACGCCAGCAGGTGAGCGTCGCCGTCCCGGTACGCGGCCTCGATCGCATCGGCCGCGCTCACCTGCGGCGCGTGCTCGACGCTCACCGGAAACGCGCGTCCCGGAACGCTCACGATCGGGGCGCCATCGAGAAACGCCGCGACCGGAGCCGCGTCGAGGGTCGCCGACATCACGACCAGCGTCAGATCGCCTCGCTCGAGCCACGCCTGGCGCACCAGGGCGAGAGCGAGGTCGGCGTGCATCGAGCGCTCGTGGAACTCGTCGAGTACGACGGTGCGGAATCCCGGCAGGAGCGGTTCGATCTGGAGGCGCGCGGTGAGGATCCCCTCGGTTGCGATCAGCAGGCGCGTGTTCCGGGAGAAGCGCCGCTCGAACCGGATCTGCCAGCCGACCTCCTCGCCGACGGTCCAGCCGTTTTCCTCCGCGATCCGGCGGGCGATCGCTCGGGCGGCGATGCGCCGTGGCTCGAGCACGAGGACGGCGCCGTCCGGGGCGAGCGCCGGGGGGACGCGGGTCGTCTTCCCCGCGCCGGGCGGTGCCGTGACGACCAGCGCGCGGCGCTTCCGGGCGATCGCTGCGATCTCGTCGAGGTGCGCGTCGATCGGCAGGGGGACGCGGCCGGGCGAGGTCACGATCGCGGGAGGTGGGCGATCACCGCGTCGGTCATCGCGGCGGTCGTGGCGGCGCCGTGCGCGAGCACGTCGGGACCGTGCGGGAGGCGCAGCATGTCGTACGTGCGGACGCGCCCCTCGGCGATGACCGCCGCCACGGCGGCCCGCACGCGCGCCGCGCGCCCGGCGTCGCCCGCGTGGTCGAGGAGCAGGGCGCCCGCGAGGATCGCGGCGATCGGGTTGACGACCGGCGGGTCGATTCCGGCGTGCCCCGGAGCGGAGCCGTGGACGGGCTCGAAGATCGCGACCTCCGTGCCCAGGTTGGCCGACGGAGCGAGGCCGATGCCGCCGGTCAGACCGGCCGCGGCATCCGAGACGATGTCTCCCAGGAGGTTCGAGGTGACGATCACGTGGAACCGCTCCGGCCTCCGCACCAGATCCAGGAGGAGCGCGTCGATCGCGGTCTCGTCGAGCGCTACGCCGGGATGCTCGCGCGCGACCTCGCGCGCGACCTCGCGCCAGAGCCCCGAGGTGTCCCGGAGCACGTTCGGCTTCTCGGCCAGCGTCACCGCGGGGTGTCCCCGCGCTCCGGCATGACGGAAGGCGGCTTCGAGGATCCGCCAGCAGGCGGCTCGCGTCACGATCCGCACGGCGATCGCGAGGTCGGAGCCGGCCACCTCCCGGAAGGGGGCGTACCGCGGGTGCGCGGCGAGAGCGTCCCGGACCGGGCGCGGGGGATCGCTCCACTCGACGCCCGCGTAGAGCCCCTCCGTGTTCTGCCGGAAGACGGTGAGATCGATCGGCGGTTCCTCGACCGATCCATCCTCTGCGCGCCTGACGAAATTCATCGGATTGCCCGGCCAGCTCCGGCACGGACGGACGCAGACCGACAGATCGAACCGCTGCCGCAGCATCAAGAGCGGGCTGCGGTACCTCAGGCCGCAACCCCTCAGGCCGTCCGCCAGCTCCGCCTCCGCCTCGGGAGCCGACTTCGAGGTGATAGCACCGAGAAGCCCGATGCGATGCCGCGCCAGGAGGTCGATCGTCCGCGAGGGCAGGGGATCCCCGTCGCGCACCCAGCAGGACCACCCGATCTCCGCCTCGACGGTGTCGGCCGCGAACCCCACGGCCTCGAGCACGCGCAACGTCTCGGGGATGACGATGCGTCCGATCCCGTCTCCGGGCATCACGACGATCGTGCGTCTGGCGCTCACGCGGGCTCCGCTCCCATCCTGCGGCGCAGGAAGCCGTCGAGCCCTCCGGCCTCGACGAGCCGCACGGCGATCTCGGGAAGCGGGCGGAACGGGGAGGCCGTCTCTCCGACACGGATCGTGAGCCGCTCGAACTCGATCGCCACCGGCTCGGCGGCGATCGTGGGGCGCGCGACGGCTTCCGGATGGCGATCGCGAAGCCTCGCGACGAGATCGGGGGCCTCGAGCGCGATCAGCCCGTGGTTGAGCGCGTTCCGCCGGAATACGGGGGCGATGCTCGCGGCGACGACGGCGGCGATCCCCAGCGCGATCAGCGCGCGCGCCGCCTGCTCGCGGGAGGATCCGATCCCGAACCGCGCCCCCGCGACGAGCACGTCGCCGCGACGGATCGAGCCCGAGAATCCCGGAGCGAACGACTCGAACACCGCGGCCGCGAGCGCTTCCGGGCTTGCCGCATCGTCGTAGACCAACCGCGCCGGACACAGCGCATCGGTATCGATC
>DATKHQ010000348.1:0-7426 GCA_035510175.1 Candidatus Sulfotelmatobacter sp.
GGCCCTGGGCCGGTGCGTCGGTGGCCCCGAGGCTCGCCGGGTGGAGCGGGTTCCCCTCGATCTTGATCGGGCGCCCGTCGAAGCTCGTGACGAGAAGCCCCATCGCCGCGCCCGATCGGTCGTAGGCGGTCGCGAACCGGAGCGTGTTCCCCTCGACGTACCCTTCCGGCCGGTGCGCGAACGGGACGATGTTCTCGACGGGCCAGCGCCGGCAGGCCGTCATCCCCGCGAGCGCGACCGAGGCGCCCATCAGCTTCAGGAAGTCCCGCCGCGACGGGGCGAGCATCTCGTCGGCGTAGAGCGGGAACTCCCGCCCCACGAGCTCCCTCAGGGTGGGATCTCCCGCGAGGTCCTCGAGGCTCCGCCACATCGGGGGCGGCGTCGGGGGGGCGTCTAGCGGTGACATGTGCTGCAGTCCTCGGACGGAGCGAGCCGGAGCCTGTCGCGGACTCCCCGGCCGACTTGCGCAGCGGTCTGCGCCGCCGGTGGCGTCCAGTCCATCTGAGTCACCAGCTCCGGCGGCCGGAGGTGCGCGTCGGGATTGCGGTGGCAGTCCAGGCACCAGCCCATCGACAGCTTCTTGGACTGCGCCACGACCTCCATCTTGTCCACCCGCCCGTGACACTCGACGCAGCCGACCCCGCGCCGGACGTGCGCGCTGTGATTGAAGTACACGTAGTCGGGCAGGTCGTGCACGCGGACCCACGGGATCGGCATGCCGGTCGCGTTGCTCTCGCGCACGACCGCCAGCTTCGGCGACGTGCCGCGGATGTTCGTGTGGCAGTTCATGCAGGTCTGCGTCGGCGGGATCGCCGCGTGGGCGGCGACCTCGACCGTGTTGTGACAGTAGCGGCAATCGATCCCGAGCTCCCCCGCGTGGAGCGCATGCGAGTACGGGACCGGCTGCTCCGGGGCGTATCCGATGTCGGTGGTCGCGGGAGAGCCGCCGTACCAGACGAGCAGCGTGGCGAGCACGGGAACGCCGAGCGCGGCTGCCCCGAGCAGAGGTTTCAGCTCATCCACCCATCGCGGGAAGGTGAATATTTCGTTGGGGCGCTGTTCCATGAGCGAGCCGGCACTATAGCGGCTCGCGACGACCCGCCGCAACCCGACAAAAACGGTAGGGATTCGGCTCGAAAGGCGCGCCGGGCTTGAGTTTTTCGGGGGACCGAATCGATCGGGAGTACCGCTGGGGCCGGGCTCGCAAATGGACGCGCGAGCACCGGCCCCGGCACCTCGAAGACCCTGCTCAGGAGCGGAACTTGATGCCGCACCCGATCGACTTCGTTTCCTTCACGGCGACTTCCTTGCCGCCGACGACCGCGTCGAGCGCGTCCTTCAGGTAGCGCGCCTTCACCGCGTCGGGCTCCTGCGCGTTGTCGTCGATCGCGCCGTGGTAGACGAGCTTGCCGTCCCTGTCGAAGAGGAACGCCTCGGGCGTGCGCGTCGCCCCGAACGCCTTCGCGAGACCCGACGTGGCGTCCACGACGTACGGGTACTGGATGCCCCGGTCCTTCACACGCTGCTGCATCATCTCGTACGAGTCCTCCGCGGCGGCCTTGGGGTCGTTCGCGTTGACCGCGATGACGCCGATCCCCTTCGCGCGATAGGCGTTCCCCAGATCGACGATCCGTGTCTCCCAGGCCTTCGCGAACGGGCAGTGGTTGCAGGTGAACACGACGAGCGTTCCGGCGGCACCCTTGACATCCGACAGCGTGACGTCCTTGCCGTCGACGTTCTTGAGCTTCGTGTCGGTCATCGGTGCTTTGGACCCGATCGCGAGCGGATCGGCGAGGGCGGGGGCCGTCGCGACGGCGATGGCGAGCAGCGGAATGACGAGCGCTTTGCGGGTCATCGGGCCTCCTTGCGGGTGAGTGTCTCGAGCACTCGGTCCTTGATCTCGGCGAAGCTCGCCTTTCCCTCCCAGGAACGGGCGAGCGCGCCCTTTTGGTCGAACACGAACGTCGCGGGAATCGCGCCGCTCCACTTCGAAGACATCGCGTCGATGAACGCCTCGTCCTTGCCGGTGCGGACGAAGCTGGGAAAATCCACCCCTTGCTCGGTGAGGAAATCGCGCACCTCGGATTCCGCACCCGGGAAGTCGACCGAGACGAGCACGAGGCGGACGCCTTGTGGGGACAGGTCCCGCGCGGCCTTGAGCAAATCGGGAAACTCCTCCCGGCACGGAACGCACCAGGTGGCCCAGACGTTCACGAGCGTCGCCGCAGCGCCGCTGCTCCGGATCTGGGCCTTGACCGCGTCCCCGGTGGCGGGTGTCGGCACCGGCGCCGCCTTCGCCGATCGCGGCGCGTCGGCCGCCGCCGGGCAGGCGAAGAGGGCCAGAACCAGGATGGGGAGCAGGACGCGCATGTGGGAAGAGGATCCCCCATCTCCCGCCGGACGGCAAATCCGGCGGGGACGGCCGGCGCGCGAACGGCGCCGCGGCCCCTTAGCGAATAAGATCGTCGGGCCCATTTCCCCGGGAGAGCCGACCGATGCGCCCCTCACGACCGATGCCCCTCGCCGCGCTGTGCGCGTGCCTCATGGCCGTGATTCCCGCCGCCGCCCGCGTGGACGTCACGGTGGACGCCGACTCGCTGAACGACTTGCTGCGCTCGATGGCGCCCGACCACGTCGACGTCGCCCTGGCCTCCGGGCGCAGCGTCACGCTCCAGCTTCAGGACCTGAAGGTCACGGGATTCGATCCGTCCGCGGGGCCGAACGGCGGGGTCGTGGCGTCGCTCCGCCTGAAGGTCCCGGAGCTGGGGATCGACATCCCCGTCGAGCCGAGGCTCGGTCTCGAAATGGGACAGGCGCCGGACGGGACCAAGGCGTGCAACCTGAAGTTCCAGAAGGTCGTCTTGGCCCTGCCGATCGCGGGCAACGTAGACGTCGCGCCCCTCATGCCCCCGCTGCCGGTCATGCCGGACTCCTCGTGGATCGTCCGGTCGGCGCGAGGAAACGTCCGCGTCAAGCCCGTTCTCGTGGACGCGAAGACGGGCGTCAAGAGCATCCGTTTCGGGTTCGACCTGACCGTCGGCCCCGCCTCCCCCTGACGGCGTGCGTTCCGGCGCTCCTTTGATACATTTTGAAAGGAGGATGGGTTCTCCGTCCCTCTAGAGGTCGCCACCGACGATGCCCTCCGCCAACACACTCCGCCGCCTCTTCCGGGAGCGCATCCTCGTCCTCGACGGGGCGATGGGGACGATGATCCAGGCGTATCGTCTGGGCGAGGCGGACTTCCGGGGGCAGCGCTTCGCGGATCACCCGAGAGACCTCAAGGGGTGCAACGACGTCCTCTCGCTGACCCACCCCGAGCTGATCGCCGAGATCCACGGCCGCTACATCGAGGCGGGCGCCGACATCATCGAGACGAACACGTTCAACGCGCAGGCGATCTCGCTCGCCGACTACGGCCTCGAGCGCCACGCCTACGACATCAACAAGGCGGCGGCCGAGATCGCGATCCGCGCGGCGAAGGCGGCGATGGCGAAGGAGCCCGGACGGCCGCGCTTCGTCGCCGGGTCGATCGGCCCGACCAACCGCACGGCGTCGCTCTCCCCCGACGTCGAGAACCCGGCGTTCCGCGCGATCTCGTTCGACGAGCTGGTCGCGGCCTACAGGGAGCAGGCGCGTGGCCTCCTCGACGGGGGCGTCGATCTCCTGCTGCCGGAGACGACGTTCGACACGCTCAACCTTAAGGCGGCGCTGTTCGCGATCCAGAGCCTCTTCGCCGAGCGCGAGACGTCGGTCCCGGTCATCGCCTCGCTGACGATCACGGACGCGAGCGGGCGGACGCTCTCGGGCCAGACGCTGGAAGCGGCCTGGGTGTCGATCTCCCACGCGCCGCTGGTCGCCACCGGGCTCAACTGCGCCCTGGGCGCCCGCCAGATGGAGCCGTTTCTCGAGGAGCTGCAGCGCACCGCTCCTCTGCCGATCGTCTGCTACCCGAACGCCGGGCTGCCGAACGCGTTCGGAGGGTACGACGAGAAGCCCGGCGCCATGGCCGCGACGCTGCACCAGTACGCGACGGAGGGATGGCTCAACGTCGCAGGCGGATGCTGCGGCACGACCCCCGAGTTCATCGAGGCGATCGCCGAGGCGGTCCGCGGCCTCCCCCCGCACCGCCCCGTGGTCCCGACCCCGTTCCTGCAGCTGTCGGGGCTCGAGCCGCTCACCGTGCGGCCGGACTCGAACTTCATCGTGATCGGAGAGCGGACCAACGTCACCGGCTCGAAGCGGTTCGCGCGCCTCGTCGCCTCGGGGAAGCTCGAGGACGCGCTCGGCGTGGCCCGCGACCAGGTCGACGGCGGGGCCAACATCCTCGACGTCAACATGGACGAGGGGCTCCTCGACTCCGAGCGCGCGATGACCACCTTCCTGCGCCTCATCGGCTCGGAGCCGGACATCGCGAAGCTCCCGATCATGGTCGACAGCTCCCGGTGGTCGGTGCTCGAGGCCGGACTCAAGTGCCTCCAGGGGAAGGGGGTCGTCAACTCGATCTCACTGAAGGAGGGGGAAGAGGCGTTCCTGGAGCACGCGCGGACGATCCGCCGTTACGGCGCCGCGGTCGTCGTGATGGCGTTCGACGAGGCGGGCCAGGCCGTGACGGTCGACCGGAAGGTCGAGATCGCCCGGCGCGCCTGCGATCTGCTCACGAGGAAGGCGGGATTCCCGCCCCACGACATCATCGTCGACCCGAACATCCTGACCGTCGGCACCGGCATCGACGAGCACGACGACTACGCGCTCGCGTACATCGAGGCCGTCCGGCGGATCAAGGAAGCCTGCCCCGGGGTCTCGATCTCGGGGGGCGTGAGCAACGTGTCGTTCGCCTTCCGCGGGAACGAGCCGGTCCGCGAGGCGATGCATGCCGCGTTCCTCTACCACGCGATCCGCGCGGGGCTCGACATGGGGATCGTCAACGCCGGGCAGCTCGCGGTGTACGACGACATCCCGGCGGACCTGCTCGAGCACGTCGAGGACGTGCTCCTGCACCGGCGCCCCGACGCGACCGAGCGCCTCGTCGCGTTTTCCGCGGGTGTCTCGGGCGGCCCCGTCGAGCGGGCCCGGGACGAGGCGTGGCGGGCCGGACCCGTCGAGCGGCGGCTCGAGCACGCGCTCGTGCACGGGATCGTGGATTTCATCGAGGCGGACACCGAGGAGGCGCGCAAGCGGTACGGCCGCCCCCTCGCGGTGATCGAGGGCCCGCTCATGGCGGGGATGAACGTCGTGGGCGAGCTGTTCGGCGCCGGGAAGATGTTCCTCCCGCAGGTCGTCAAGAGCGCGCGGGTGATGAAGCGGGCCGTCGCGTACCTCCAGCCCTATCTCGCGGCGGAGAAGGCGGCGGGCGCGGCGAGCGCGCGAGGCACCGTCGTGCTCGCCACGGTCAAGGGGGACGTCCACGACATCGGCAAGAACATCGTCGGGGTCGTACTCGCCTGCAACAACTACGAGATCGTCGATCTGGGCGTGATGACTCCCGCGGACACGATCCTGCGCGAGGCGAAGGCGCGAAACGCCGACATCATCGGCCTCTCCGGCCTGATCACGCCATCCCTCGACGAGATGGTCCACGTGGCGCAGGAGATGCGCCGGCAGGGCCTCACGCTCCCGCTCCTGATCGGCGGGGCGACGACCTCGAAGAAGCACACCGCGGTGAAGATCGCGCCGGAGTACCCCGGGCCGGTCGTCCACGTCGTGGATGCGTCGCGGGCCGTCGACTGCGTCACGAGCCTGACCTCTCCCGCGCTGCGCGCCCCGTTCGTCACCGCCAATGCCGCCGAGCAAGCGGCGGTGCGCGGCGCGTTCGCGACCCGCGAGACGGCGCCGCTCGTCCCGTTCGCCGCCGCGCGCGCGCGGCACGCGGCGTTCGCCTGGACCGAGGAGCTGATCGCCCGGCCGGGATTCCTGGGCGCGCGGCGCCTGACCGGACTTCCGCTCGAGGAGCTGCTCCCCTACATCGACTGGACGCCGTTCTTCCATGCCTGGGAGATGAAGGGGACCTACCCGAAGATCCTGGAGCACGCCGCGTACGGCAAGGCGGCGCGCGATCTGTTCGAGCACGCCAAGGTTCTGCTCGCGCGCATGGTCGACCGGAAGCAGGTGCACGCCTTCGGCGTGTACGGCTTCTTCCCCGCCAGCAGCGACGGCGACGACGTGATCGTGTGGGAAAACGAGACGCGCGAGCGCGAGCGGGCCCGGCTCCACTTCCTCCGCCAGCAGTCGGCGAAGGCCGACGGCGAGCCGCTGCTCTCGCTCGCCGACTTCGTGGCCCCGCGGGAGTCCGGCCTCGTGGACTTCATCGGGGCGTTCGCGGTGACGGCGGGGATCGGGCTCGAGGCGCTGGTGCACCGCTTCGAGGCGGAGCACGACGACTACGACGCGATCATGGCCAAGGCGCTGTCCGACCGCCTCGCCGAGGCGTTCGCCGAGCTGCTGCACTACCGCGTGCGCGTCGAGTGGGGATACGGCCGCGACGAGCGCCCGTCGCTCGACGATCTGCTCCACGAGCGTTACCGGGGAATCCGCCCCGCGCCGGGGTATCCGGCCTGCCCCGACCACACCGAAAAGGCGACCCTCTGGGCGATGCTCGACGCGGAGAGCGCCGCGTCGATCCGCCTCACGGAGAGCTTCGCCATGCACCCGGCGGCGTCGGTGAGCGGGATCTACCTCGCGCACCCGGAGGCCCGGTACTTCTCCGTCGGGCGCGTCGGGCGGGACCAGATCGCCGACTACGCGCGCCGCAAGGGCATGCCCGTCGGCGAGGTCGAGCGCTGGCTCCGGCCGAACCTCGCCTACGAGCCCTGAGCCGGCTTGCGCTTGAAGTAACGGGACGGGTCCCAGCGCACCCACTCCGGATCGTCCGCTTCCGACGGCTCGCGCGAGGCCTTCGGCTCGGGCGACGGGGCGAGGCGGAGGAACACGCCTCCGTCCTCCACGCGCACCTCGTGGACGCGGACGCGCGCCCACGGACGGATCGGGCAGATCCCGGTCGCGGTGTCGTAGCGCCACTCGTGCCACGAGCACTGGAGAACCCGGCCGGACAGGTGCCCGTCGGCGAGCGAGGCGCCCATGTGCGGGCAGGTGTCGTCGAGCGCGAGCCAGCCGGCGCGGTCCCGGAAGATCGCGACCGGCACGCCCTCGACCTCGACCCGGCGGCCGCGGCCGCGGGTCCAGGCGGCGGCGTCTCCGACGCGGATCCAGCCGGAGCCGTCAGTCACGGATGCGGAGGGGCTCCTTCGGCGCCGAGGCGATGTACGACGACCGCTCCACGATGCGCGCCGACCAGGCGGCGATCAGCGGGTACCGCGCGTCCGGAAGCACGCCGAGCAGGCGCAGCGACGCGGTCAGCGGCGGAGCGAGGGCGACGTCGGCGAGGCTGAACATCGGGCCGCCGAAGTACGTCCGGCCCGCGAGCTCGGCC
>DATKHQ010000349.1:0-23836 GCA_035510175.1 Candidatus Sulfotelmatobacter sp.
CGCGGCTCCGGCCGGGGCGGCGCCCGGCCGGGAGGAGGCGCGGGGCGGCGCCGTGCGCGCGGAGTCCGCCTAGGCGTTGCGTAAGGCGTCCGATTCGCGGAGTATCTGACGCCTCGTGAGCGCCGCAACCGAGAACCTACCCCGGATCCTCGTCACCAATGACGACGGGTTCGAAACCGCGGGCCTCGCCGTTCTCTCCCGCGCGGCGGCCCTACTCGGCCGCGTGTTCGTGGTCGCTCCCGATCGCGAGCGCAGCGGGGCCGGCCACGCGCTCACGCTCGGCCGGCCGCTGCGGGTCCGCGCGCGCGGCGGCGACCGGTTCGAGGTCGACGGGACGCCGACCGATTGCGTGCATCTCGGGGTCTTCAACCTGACGGACGGCCGGGCGCCCGACCTCGTCCTGTCGGGGATCAACCGGGGGCTCAACATCGGCGACGACGTCACCTACTCGGGAACGGTCGCGGCGGCGCTCGAGGCGGCGATGCTGGGGATCCCCGCCATCGCCTGGTCGGCGGCCCGGGACGCCGACGGAAACGCGGACTACCGTGTCGCCGAGTCCTTGATCGTCCCCCTCGCGCGGCGCGTTCTCGCCGAGCCTCTCCCCGCCGGGGTGTTCCTCAGCGTGAACGTGCCGGAGGGAACTCCGCGCGGCGTCCGGGTCACGCGGCAGGGGACGCGAACCTACCGCGCGGCCGCGATCGAGAGGCTCGACCCGTCGGGCCGCCCTTACTACTGGATCGCCGGGGCCGACGCCACCCCTCACGGGGAGCCAGACGGCGACCACGCCGCGATCGCATCCGGGTTCGTCTCGATCAGCCCCCTCCACGCGAATCTCACCCACGCCAGCGCGATGGCACAGGTGTCGTCCTGGGGCCTGACGCTCCCGTGAAGGATGCGGGGGGCATCCGCCGCTCCCGGATGGTGCGGGAGCTTTCGTCCCGCGGGATCGCCGATCCGCGGGTGCTCGAAGCGATCGGGGCCGTTCCACGCGAGCCGTTCGTTGAGGAGGCGCTCCGCGCGAAGGCGTACACCGACGCCCCGCTTCCGATCGGGGAGAAGCAGACCATCTCCCAACCCTGGGTCGTCGCCCGGATGTGCGAGCTCGCCGGGCCGGACGACGCCGCGCGCGTCCTCGAAATCGGCACCGGAAGCGGGTACCACGCCGCGGTGCTGAGCCGCCTGTTCGCGCAGGTGTTCTCGGTCGAGCGTCTCGCCGCGCTGTCGAAGCGCGCCCAGAAGACCGTGCGTGCGCTCGGCATCGAGAACGTGCACTTCAAGATCTTCGACGGGACCTACGGCTGGAGCGAGTTCGCCCCGTACCGCGCGATCGTCGTCACCGCGGCCGCTCCCGACGTTCCCGCGCCCCTGCTCGAGCAGCTCGAGCCGGGGGGACGGCTCGTCCTCCCGCTCGCCGCGGGCCGTCCCGACGAGGGCGAGGGAGAGGACCAGACGCTCGTCCGGGTCGTCCTCACGCCGGGCGGACCCCGGCGGGAGGAGCACGGCCCCTGCCGGTTCGTCCCGCTCGTCGGCAAGTTCGGGTGGGAGCGTTGAGCCGGCCCCGGGCTCCCCGTTTGAAATGGATGGCGCCGCGCTGCTATGCTCCGCCGGTTCGGTAACGAGGTCGGGGCGTAGCGCAGCCTGGTAGCGCACCTGGTTCGGGACCAGGGAGTCGGAGGTTCAAATCCTCTCGCCCCGACCAATTTCTTCCTCGGGTCGAGGACGGCCTCGGTCATGCTCGTCGCCGATCTCAAGAAGCTCATCCGCGAGGTGCCCGACTATCCCAAGCCCGGGATCCGCTTCTACGACTTGACGACCCTGTTCGGCCGCGGCGACGCGTTCCATTCGGCGGTCGCGCGCCTGTCCGAGCGGTTCCGCGGGGACCGGATCGATCTCGTCGCCGGGATCGAGGCGCGCGGCTTCATGCTCGCGGCGGCGCTCGCGTTCGATCTGGGTCTCGGCCTGATTCCCGTGCGCAAGCCGGGGAAGCTTCCCTGGAAGACGGCGTCCGAGGGGTACGCGCTCGAGTACGGCGAGGGCCGACTCGAGGTGCACGAGGACGCGGCGACGAAGGACCACCGCGTGCTCGTCATCGACGACGTGCTCGCGACGGGGGGGACCGCGGCAGCGACCGGGCGCCTGCTGGCGCGGCTGGGCGCCACCGTGGCGGGGTACGGCTTCCTGGTGGAGCTCGACGGCCTGGGCGGGCGCGCGCACCTCGGCTCGAATAACGTGTTCAGCTTGATCCACTACGCGTGACGGGCGGGTCCGGCGAAAGGGGCCTGTAGCTCAGTACGGATAGAGCAGGAGTTTCCTAAACTCAAGGTCGCAGGTTCAAGTCCTGCCAGGCCCACCACGCACCAAGGAATCGTGAGGAAGGATCGACGATGGCGACGAAGATCACGAAGAAGGACCTGACCCAGGACGAGTTCCTCGACACCGTGTTCGATCTCGGCGAGTGGGTCGAGAAGCACTGGCGCACGGTGCTCGGCGCGGGGATCGGCCTGATGGCCGTCGTGGCCCTGATCGTCGGGTGGAGTTCCTGGCGCGAGAGCACCTCCCGGGACGCGAACCGCGCGCTGGCGGAAGGGCTCGCCGCGTTCGAGCCGCAGGCCGACGCCTCCGGAAAGACGCCGGCCCCCGACTACGCCACGGCGCTCGCGCGCTTCGACGACGCGGCCAGCAAGGCGGGCGGGCAGGCGGTGGGCTCTGTCGCGCGGCTCTATCGCGGGCGCGCGCTCATCGCCCTCGGCCGCGCCTCCGAGGCCGTGCCGGTGCTCGAGGGAGTCTCCCAGACGGGGAATCCGACGCTCGCGGCACTCGGCAAGGCCACGCTCGCGGACGCGCTCGCGGCGAGCGGGAACCTCGACCGCGCGGCGGCGCTCCTGACCGAGATGTCGGCCGCGACGGGCGGGGCGTACCCGCCCGATGCGGCTCTGTTCGCGCTCGCGGGCGTGCGGGAGCGTCAGGGGAAGAAGGCCGAGGCGCGGCGGGCGTACCAGGACCTCGTGTCGCGCTTTCCGCAGTCGCCTTTCGCCGAGTCCGCGAAGAAGGAAACCGGCGGGGCGACCGCGCGCTGACCCGCTACCAGATGCGGCGGCCGAAGACGTTTCCGGCCTCGTCCTCGGCCTCGACCCGGTAGAAGAGCATCGGCAGGTCCTTGAGGTCCTTGGGGCAGTCGTCGAATTGCAGCTCGGTCGTCGTTCCGACCTCGAACGGACCGATCGAGGGGACCGACGAGCGCTTGTTGTAACGGAAGATGTGGTACCGGGCGACGCGCTCGACGTCTCCGTTCATGTCCGTCGCCACCGGCTCCCACGACACGCGGAGGCAGCCGTTCGGCTGCCGCGACATCCGGACGCCGCGCACCTCCGCGGGGGCGACATCGTCGATCCGGACACGGAACACTTCCTTGCCCGGCTCCCACGACAACCCATCCCAGCTGGCGGCGCGCCAATCGTAGGTGCCGCCGGCGAGCTTCTTCTGCGGGAAGCACACCGCTCCCTGCGGCTCGTTCTCCATCTGGAGGTACGCCCAGCCGTTCGGCGACTTCAGCTGATCGAAGGTGTAGTCGATCGTCTTGAATCCGTCCTTCGACATCTCGATCCGGAACCGGAGCTTCGAAACGTCCTCGGCATCTGTCCGGATGACGAATTTCGGCTTGGGAGCCACCCACGCACCGTCCTTGGGTGCCTCGAGCGTGAGCCGTGACGGCTGCCCCTGGGCGGCGGCGATGCCGGCCGCGGCCGATAGCAGGACGATCGAGACGACGAGGCGTGGACGCATCGGGCGCGGACCTCCGGAGAAGCTCCATCTATACGCCCGGGCGGGCGCTCAGGCCACGCCGCGGACGCTCAGAACGGGATGTCGTCCTCCGCGTAGCCGGGACCCGCGGGCTCCGCGCCCTCCTCGGCGGGGGGATGGCTGGCGGCGGGCCCCGCCGCGGCCCGGTCGTCCGGCCTGCCGAGGAATTGGATCCTTTGCGCGCGGACCTCGGTCGTGTACCGCTTGTTGCCTTCCCGGTCGGTCCACTCGCGGGTCTGGAGGGAGCCCTCGACATACACCGGGCGCCCCTTCCTCAGGTACTCACCGACGATCTCCGCCTGCTTCCCCCAGACGACGATCCGGTGCCACTCGGTCCGCTCCTTCTTCTCGCCGGAGGGGTCCTGCCAGGTGTCGGTCGTCGCCATCGTGAAGTTGGCGACGGCGCTTCCGCCCTGGGTGTACCGAACCTCCGGGTCGCGGCCGAGATTGCCGATCAGGATGACCTTGTTGACGCTCGCCATGGATGAGAACCCTTTTCTCGAGGGGGCTGCGGGACCGTGCCGATCAACGCCGCGAGGTTATCAAGCGCCCCCCGCGCGCGTCAAACGCCTCGGCGCGGCGGCTTCGACCCTACAATGCGCGCGCCGATGAGCGAACGCCGCCCCTCCCTGCTCCGCAGCGCCGGCTCGATCAGCGTCGCCACCGCGGTGAGCCGGGTGCTCGGCGTGGCGCGCGACCAGCTCCAGGCCTACCTGTTCGGTGCCGCGTTCGCGACGGACGCCTTCTTCGCCGCCTTTCGGATCCCGAACCTCCTGCGAGACCTTTTTGCCGAAGGTGCGCTCTCCGCGGCGTTCGTGCCCACCTTCACTGCGGTGCGCGAGAAGGACGGCGATCGCGCGGCCTGGGATCTCGCCAATCGGGTGATCTCGGCGCTCGTCGTGTTGCTGGGCGGCCTTGCGATCGTGTTCTTCCTCGGCGCCCGGCCGATTCAGCACCTCTACGCTCCCGGGTTCGGCCCTGAAAAGCTCGAATTGGCCGCGTCAATGACCCGGATTCTCTCGCCGTTCCTGCTCTTCGTGGCGCTTGCGGCGCTGGCGATGGGTGTGCTCACCACCATGCGCGTCTTCTTCCTGCCGGCGCTCTCGCCGGCTTGGTTCAACGTCTGCTGCATCGCGGGCATGGTGGTTCTTCCGCCGGTGCTCCGACCGCTCGGTCTTGATCCGATCTTGTCGCTCGCGATCGGGGCGATCGTCGGCGGGGCCGCGCAGTTCTTGGTTCAGGTTCCGTCCCTTAGGAAGCGGGGATTCCGCTTCCGATGGGATTGGGGGCCGCGCGACCCCGGCGTCGTGCGCATCGCGACTCTCATGCTCCCCGCGGTCTTCGGACTCGCGGCGACCCAGATCAACATTTTCGTCGACACCATGCTGGCGTCCAAGTTCGGTGACGGTTCGATCTCGTGGCTGCAGATGGCCTTTCGCCTCATCCAGCTTCCGATCGGTTTGTTCGGCGTAGCGATCGCGACGGCGAATCTGGCCACCGCCTCACGTGACTCCGCGCGCGGCGACCACGAGTCGATGAGGCGGAGTCTCGCTGGAGCGATCCGTGCGGCGGCCCTCTTGACGTTGCCGGCGACCGCGGGCTTAGTCGCACTGCGCGTGCCGATCATTCAGCTCCTGTACCAGCGCGGGCGGTTCCAGGCGTCGGACACAGCCGCCGCCGCTGGGGCGTTGCTCTGCTACACAGCCGGACTCTTTGCCTACTCGGTGACGAAGATCCAGGTTCCGACGTTCTACGCGCTCGGTGAAACGCGAATCCCCGTAATCTCGTCTGCCGTCGCCGTCGGGACGAAAGTCGCCGCGAATTTCGCGTTGATCCCCGTGTTCCGGCGTGCGGGTGTGCCTCCGTTCCTGGCCCTTGCCACGACGACATCACTCGCCGCCTGGATAAACCTCGCGATTCTGGGATGGGGCACGAGGGTGCGTTTGGGCTCCTTCAGCGGTCTCGGCGTTCTCGGCACGATCCTACGGATGACCGTCGTGTCGATCGCGGTCGCGGTTTCCTGCCGTTTCGCATACAACTGGCTGGCGACCGTCCTGCCCGGCCCCGGATTCGGCCCGCAGCTGTTCCGGCTCCTGCCGGTCGTGCTCCTCGGCACCCTGGTCACCGCCGGGGGCGCCCTGGCCCTGGGCGTCCCTGAGGCACGCGCCCTCGCGGGGCGCTTGGCGAGACGGAATCGTCCCTCCTAGAATCGGCGCGTTCGGCGACACTGTGAGGTGACACGCGATGATCGAGGTCGTAAGTCTCGACAAGCGGTACGGCGACATCGCCGCTTTGTCTCAGGTCAGCTTCCGCGTCGAGCGCGGATCGATCGTCGGATTCCTGGGACCGAACGGCGCGGGCAAGACGACGACGTTGCGCATCCTCTCCACGTACCTGACGCCCGATGCGGGCGCCGCGATGGTCGCGGGGTTCGACGTCTCATCCTCTCCGATGGAGGTGCGGCGGCGGCTCGGGTACCTGCCCGAGCACCCGCCGCTCGACCTCGACGCGACGGTCCGGGAATACCTGGGCTTCTGCGCGTCGCTGCGCGGCGTCCCGCGCGCCAAGCGCACGGCGGCGGTTTCCGGCGTGATCGAGCGCTGCGGCCTGTCGTCGGTCGCTCACCGGCGGAACGGGAACCTCTCCAAGGGGTACCGCCAGCGCGTGGGCCTGGCTCAGGCGCTGGTCCACGACCCAGAGGTCGTCATCCTCGACGAGCCCACCGTGGGCCTCGACCCCCAGCAGATCCTCGAGATCCGGACCCTGGTCCGGGGTCTCGCCGGAGGCAAGACCGTGCTCCTGTCGAGCCACATCCTCCCCGAGGTCGCCAAGACCTGCGCCCGGGCGATCATCATCCACCGCGGCCGGATCGCCGCGGACGTCCCCATCGACCCGTCCGCCGCGGCGGGCTCCCTCGAGGAGGTCTTCCTCCGGGCCACCTCGGGGGAGGCTGGCGTCGAGGCGCGGCAGGAGGCGATCTCGTGAGCCGGATCGCCGCCTTGATCGCGCGCGAGTGGCGCGCCCAGGTCTACTCCCCGGTCGCCTGGATCGTCTGGACGCTCTTCCTCTTTCTCGCCGGCTGGATGTTCATCGGCGTCGTCCACCAGTTCATCGAGATCGTCGCCAACTACTCCGCCTACGCGCAGTACATGTCGAACCCCGACCTGCTCGACCGGATCAACCTCAACGACCTGGTGATCTCCGGCCTGTTCGGGAACCTCCTGGTGCTGTTCATCTTCCTGATCCCCGCGCTCACGATGCGAGGCTTCGCGGAGGAGCGGCGGCAGGGGACCGACGAGCTGCTGCTGACCGCTCCGGTGAGCCCCGGACAGATCGTCGCCGGGAAGTTCCTCGGCCTGCTCGCCGTGTCGGGGATGCTCGTCGTGGGAGCGGCGTTCTTCGTCGGCGTGCTCCTCCACTTCGGGGACCCGGAGAAAGGCCCGATCGCGACCGGCCTCATCGGCCTCGCCCTGACGGCGGCCGCGCTCACCGCGCTGGGCTTCGCGATCTCCACGCTGACCGACAGCCAGGTGGTCGCCGCGGTCGGCGCGTTCGTGCTGTTCCTGCTCCTTTTCGTGGTGAGCTGGCCGGCGGAGTCCACGAGCGGCCTCGTGCACGACGCGCTGCTGGCCCTGTCCCTGCCGGCGCATTACGACGGGTTCGCGAAGGGGAACGTGCGCTCGACCGACGTGGCGTACTTCTTGTCCCTGGCGGCCGGGGGCCTGTTCGCCGCGCGCGCGACGATCGCGTCGCAGCGCTGGAGGTAGACCGTGCGCGACGGACTCCGGGTCGCCTTCTGGGCGGGGCTCGTCCTCTTCGTCATGGGGCTCGTCTCCTACGCGCTCACCGGCGTGTTCGACCTCTGGACGGCCGTTCACGTCGCCGGCGGCGGGGCCCTCCTCATCGCCTCGATCGTGCTCAACCTCGCCGACGTGCGGCAGCGGGTGGCAGCCAAGGGGACGCGCCAGCGCGCGCAGGCCCTCTCGGGAACCGTCGTGTTCGCTGCGATCCTGGTCGCGGTCAACATCCTCGCCGCGCGGTACCCGAAGACCTGGGACGCGACGGAATCGAAGGTCTACACGCTCGGCGAGAGGACCCGCGCCGTGCTCCGCGGGCTCAGCGCGCCGGTCGAGATCGCGGCGTTCGTTCCCCCCGGCGACCGGTCGCGACCCGAGCTCGAGGACATCCTGCGCCGCTACGCCGCGCTCTCCCCGAAGCTGTCCTGGCGCTTCGTCGACGCTGAGAAGGAGCCCCAGGCCGCCGACAAGTTCGGCGTGACGCGCGCCGGAGTGGTCGCGGCCCTCTGCGGCAAGGAGAAGGCCCAGACGTCGGGAGATGCGGCCGGCGCCTTCGGAGAGGGGGAGCTGACGAGCCTCATCCTCAAGGTGGCGCGCCCCGGATCGAAGATCGTCTACACGATCACCGGTCACGGCGAGCCGGAGCCCACCGACATGGAGACGCCGGCCGGCTTCGGCCTGTTCGCGCAAACGCTGGCCGAGGACAACATCACGCTGAAGCCGTTGCTGCTCGCGACGCAGACCGGCATCCCGGAGGATGCCGCCGCGGTCGTCCTCGCGGGGCCCGTGAAGCCGCTGATCCCCCACGAGATCGACGCGCTGCGCGCCTACCTCGCCCGCGGCGGACGCGTGCTCCTCCTCCTCAATCCCGGGCAGGACGCGGGGCTGGCGCCGCTGCTGACCGACTACCGGCTCGGCGTCGACGACGACATGATCGTCGACCAGGAAGAGATCGCCTTCCTGGGCGCGCGGCTCGGGGTCGACCCGATCATCGACGACTTCCCGCCGCACCCGATCACCAAGGGATTCAAGCAGCGGATCATCCTCTCCCAGGCCCGCTCAGTCCACATCGGCACCGAGGGCGGGCTTCCCGGCGTCGTCGCGCAACCTCTGGCACGGACGCACGAGACGGCCTGGGGGGAGACCGGATGGCGGGCGATGCTCAGCTCCGGCCGCGTGGAGAAGAACGACGACGACAAGGCCGGCCCGCTCCTCGTCGCCGCGACCGCGACCGCGCCGATCGCAGGGAAGGGAGACGACGCGGAGCACCGCGAGGCCCGGGTCGCCCTCTTCGGCGATGCGGACTGGGCCGCGAACGGCAACCTGCAGGCGTTCTTCAACCGCGAGCTCCTGCTCAACACCATGCACTGGGTGACCGGGAGCGAAGACCTGATCGTCGGCCCGGCCAAGCGCCTCCGCGCGTCGCGCCTCGACATGACGGTCGCCGACGAGCGCAACCTCTTCCGCTTCGGCGTGCTCCTTCTCCCGGAGGCGCTCTTGATCGCGGGTCTGGCCGCATGGGTTCGCCGGAAGTCGTTGTGAGCCTGCGCGGGCTCATCGCTCTCCTCCTCGTTCTGGGCGCGCTGATCGCGGCCGTCGTGTACCTGAAGCCGAAACCCAAGCCGGCGGCCCCCTCGGAGGACGCCCCGCTCGTCGCGCCCTTGGCGGAGGACAAGCTGGAGCGCATCGAGATCGCCTGCGGCGAGACCCGCGCGACCCTGGCCCGGGCGAGCGGCTCCTGGCGGCTTTCGTCGCCGTTCGAGGCCGAGGCCGACCCGCGCGCGGTGCACACGCTCGTCGCGGCGATCCAGGAGGCGCGGGTGCGCAAGCCGATCGCCGACGCCCCCCAGGATCTCTCGCCGTTCGGCCTCTCGCCCCCCGCCTGCACTGTGACGTACGCGCTCGCGGGCGAACCGAACCCTCGGACGCTCGTGATCGGCCGGGCGTCTCCGCTGGGGACCGAACGCTACGCGAAGGATCCCTCCGGCCGCGTGGTGCTCACCGACGGGTCGTTGTACACCGGGGTCGACCGGCCGCCCGAAGCGCTCCGCGAGAAGCGGTTGTTCCCCGTGGATTCCGAATCGGTCACCCGCATCCTGCTCGAGGGACCGGGCGGATCGTTCGACGTCCGGCGCGAGAAGGACGCCTGGCGTCTTGCCGCCCCCATCGCCGACCGCGCGGCCGGGGAAGTCTGCGCGCGGCTCGCCCGCGACCTGACCGGGCTCGAGCTCCACGCCCTGGAGTCGACCCCGGCGCCGAAGGTCGTCCAGGCGGATCGCCGCATCCGCATCGTGCTCGAAGCCGGTCCTGGTACGGCGCCGCGCGAGGCGTTCGTGGCCACGGCGGGCGTCCAAGGCAAGCGCGTGGCCTGGCGGGGCGGGAGCGCTCCGTTCGCGGGGCTCATCGACGAGTCGGCGGCGAGCGCCCTGTCGCGGCGCTGGGAGACACTGCGCGACCCGACCCTCACGTCGTTCTCGAGCCCCGACGTCGTCGAGCTCGTCATCGACCGACAGGGCGCCACTCTGACCCTGCGGCGGGCGCCCGCCGCGACGGCCTGGACCGTCGCCGCCGGGGCGTCCGCACCGGTCGCCGCCGACGGCGAAAAGGTCGACGCTCTCCTCGAGCGTCTGCGCGACCTGAGAGGGTCGGAGTTCCTCCCGACGGCGCCCTCCGGCGCCCCGTCGGGGTCGCTCGTCGTGCGGAGCGCCTCGGCGGACCTGGCGCGGCTGACCTGGGGACCGCTTCCCCCCGTCGCCGGGCAGCCCGAGTCGATCTGGGTGGCGGCCGCCGCGCGACCCGGAGCCTGGGTTCGCCTCGACGCGAGCCGGTTCGGACCGCTCCCCAAGACCGCCGCCGAGATGGCGCCGCAGCCGTCATCTTCGCCCTCGCCCTCGCCTTCGCCCTCGGCTTCGCCCTCCCGCACGAAGTGAAAGTTCTCCTCCAGCGGGTCGCGCGCGCCGAGGTCCGCGTCGAAGGCCGCGTCGTCGGCCGGATCGGCCGCGGGCTCCTGGCGTTCGTCGCCGTCGAACAGACGGATGGCGAGGCCGAGGTCGCGTGGTACGCCGGGAAGACCGCGGAGCTGCGGATCTTCCCGGATGAGAGCGGGAAGATGAACCGGAGCGTCGGCGAGGCTGGGGGCTCGGTGCTGGTTGTCTCGCAGTTCACGCTCGCGGCCTCGACGCGGCGGGGGCGCCGCCCTTCGTTCTCCGCGGCGGCAGCACCGGACAAGGCGCGCGCCCTCTACGAGGCGTTCGCGGCGGCGCTTGCGGCGCGCGGGTTGACCGTCGCGACAGGCACCTTCCAGGCGATGATGGAGGTCGAGCTCGTCAACGACGGGCCCGTGACGATCCTTCTCGACGCGAGGGACGACGGAGGGAGCGGGTGAGCCCCGAGCGTTTCGATCCGCACGCGCGGGACTGGCTCGATCATCTCGCCGCCGAGCGCGGCCTCGCGGAGAACTCGCTCGCGGCCTACCGGCGCGACCTCGAAGCGCTCGCGCGCGGCCTGCGCGGGCGCAAGCTCGCGGACGCCCGGCCGGACGACTTGCTCGCGGCGTTGCGCCGCATGCGCGCCGCGGGGAAATCCCCGCGCTCGGTCGCGCGGTGGCTCGTCGCGATCCGCGGGTTCTACGCGTGGCTCGCGGGCGAGGGGATCCTCGCCGAGAGCCCGGCGGCGCGCCTGGAGGCGCCTCGCGCGTGGACGACGCTTCCGAAGGTGCTCGACGCCTCGGACATCGAGCGGCTGCTCGCGGCCCCCGACCGGGCGGATCCGCGTGGAGCGCGCGATGCCGCGATGCTCGAGGTGCTCTACGCGACGGGGCTTCGCGTGAGCGAGCTCGTGGGATTGCGCCTGGGAGACGTGCATCTCGATGCCGGATACTTGCAGTGTCTCGGCAAGGGGGGCAAGGAGCGCGTCGTGCCCCTCGGCGCCGAGGCGGCCGCCAGGGTCCAGGCCTATCTTGCGAGCGGCCGCGCGGCGCTTCCCGGTGCGGCCCGTGCGGACGTCCTGTTCGTGGGGCGCGCGGGACGGCCGATCACCAGACAGGGGTTCTGGAAGAACCTGAGGGCGTACGCGCGACGCGCCGGGATCTCCGCCCCGATCTCCCCGCACGTCGTGCGGCACTCGTTCGCGACGCACCTGCTCGAAAACGGGGCCGATCTTCGCGTGGTGCAGACGCTTCTCGGACACGCCGACATCTCGACCACACAGATCTACAC
The DNA here is from genome assembly GCA_035510175.1 of Candidatus Sulfotelmatobacter sp. Classification (GTDB taxonomy): domain Bacteria; phylum Acidobacteriota; class Polarisedimenticolia; order Polarisedimenticolales; family DASRJG01; genus DASRJG01. Next base: position 11,816 of record DATKHQ010000349.1, read on the forward strand.
GCACGTCAACCGCGAGAGGCTCCGGCGGCTGTACCGTGATTTCCACCCGCGCGCTTGACATCCGGAAGGCGGCTCGACTATCCCTACCCGGGTGATCGACGAGGACGGCTTCGAGGAGCCCATACTGGAGCTCGAGCGGCGCGTCGAAGCCCTGTCCGGGATGGGGGACGACGTCGCGACGCGCCGGAAGCGCGAGTCGCTCGAGCGCTCGCTCGCCGAGACGCGCGAACGGATCTTCTCCGCGCTGACTCCATGGCAGAAGACGCTGGTCGCGCGGCACGCGCGACGGCCCTACACCCTCGATTACGTGCGCGCGCTCATCGAGGGATTCCTCGAGATCCACGGCGACCGTCGGTACGCCGACGACGCGGCGATCGTCACGGGGTTCGGCACGTTCCGCGGGCGCGCGATCCTGATCGTCGGCCACCAGAAGGGCCGCGACACGAAGGAGAAGATCGTGCGCAACTTCGGAATGCCCCGCCCGGAGGGGTACCGCAAGGCCTTGCGCGCGATGAAGCTCGCCGAGAAGTACCACCGCCCAATCCTCGCGTTCATCGACACGCCCGGCGCCTACCCCGGGATCGGCGCCGAGGAGCGCGGACAGGCCGAGGCGATCGCGCTCAACCTCCGCGAGATGGCGCGCCTGGCGGCCCCCGTCATCGTGACCGTGACTGGGGAAGGAGGATCGGGCGGCGCGCTGGCGATCGGAGTGGGGGACCGCGTCAACATGCTCGAGTTCTCCGTCTACTCGGTGATCAGCCCCGAAGGATGCGCCGCGATCCTCTGGCGGGACGCGAGCCGCATGCGGGACGCGGCGCGGGCGATGAAGATGACGGCGCCCGACCTCCTCTCGCTCGACATCGTCGACGAGGTGATCCCCGAGGTGACCGGGGGCGCTCACGTGGACCCCGCCGGCCAGGCCGCGATCCTGGGGGACGTCCTGGAGCGCCAGCTCGCCGAGCTCGACGGCGTGCCGCCGGAAACGCTCGTCGCCCAGCGTTATCGCCGCTTCCGCCGGATCGGGCGCTTCAGCGGTCCGGAGGGCTCGCTTTCGCGGCTTCCCACAGCCGGTCCAGGAGCGTAAGCCCCGCCGTCTCGACGGGGATCTTCCGGCGCGCGAGCTCCTCCTCGACCCGAGCGAACCGGGCGATGAACTTCGCGTTCGTGGCCGCAAGCGCCGCCTCGGCATCGACACCAAGCCGCCGCGCGAGCATGACGACGGTGAAGATCGCGTCGCCGATCTCCTCCCCGGTGGACGCAGGGTCGCCCGCCGCGACGGCGGCGCGCAGCTCGTCGAGCTCCTCGTCGATCTTCCCGAGGACGGCGGCGGCATCCGGCCAGTCGAACCCGACGCGCGCGGCCTTCGTGCCGAGCCTCTGCGCCTTGACGAGCGCCGGGAGGGCGGCCGGAACGCCGTCCAGGACCGAAGGCGCGCGCCCGGCGCCACGCGCGTCCGCCTTCTCGCTCTTCTTGATCTCCTCCCAGCGCGCGAGCACCTCCGCCGAATCCGCGACCTGGTCGTCGCCGAAGACGTGGGGGTGCCGCCGGACCATCTTGGCCGCGATCTCCTCGACCACGTCGTCGACGGTGAAGGCGCTGCGCTCCGAGGCGAGCTTCGCGAGGAAGACGATCTGGAACAGGAGATCGCCGAGCTCCTCGCACAGGGCGGGGAGGTCCTCGCGGTCGAGCGCGTCGACGACCTCGTAGCATTCCTCGATCAGGTAACCGCGGAGGGTGGAGAAGGTCTGCTCACGGTCCCAGGGGCACCCCCCGGGATCGCGCAGCCGATCCATGATCGAAACGAGGTCCCGGAACGAGCGTTTCGGGTCCATCGAGGGACTCCTTGACTTGCCCTCGGGCGGGGCCGACGTTTGGCTCCGCCCTCCGTCCGGAACGGTTCCGGAAGCCCAGGGCCGGCTCGTTGTGGCCGTCGGAAACCGAATGGTACCATCGCGCGCATTCTGCTCACGCGTGATCGCGGGAGGCGCGCATGGCCGAGGGAGACGTCCAGGAAGAGAAGGGACAGGACAAGTCGAAGCCCGGCATCAAGGTCACGGATCGGCGGCACTTCACGCCGGACGGCCAGCGCCGGGGCGACGTCGAGGACGAGCCCGACGCACCCGCTCCGGCGCCCGCGGCCGCGACGGCGGGCCCGCGCGGTGCACGGCCCGCGGCGGACCCCGGTCCTGAGTTCACGCGGCAGCCGCTCGATGAGCCCGAGGGCGTGGATTTCACGATGCTGATCAACGCGATGGCGCAGCCCGCGTTGCTCTACCTCGGCGAGATCCCGCATCCGGAGACGGGGCAGCCGGCCCTGGACCTCGAAGGCGCGCGGATCCAGATCGACATGCTCGATCTGCTCCGCGTCAAGTGCCGCGGCAACCTCACTCCCCAGGAGCAGCAGCTGCTGGAGAGCGTCCTGTATCAGTTGCGCATGCGATACGTCGCGAGGTCCGGAAAGGCCGGCTAGCGCCTAGACGCTCGGCCCCGGTCGTCGCGGGAAGGGGCCGGGGGTTGAAGCCGATCGTTCGATGGGTCCTCGCGGCGGCGATCGCCTTGGCCGCCGCATCCGGCGTCCGGGCGGCGGCCGACCCGCCCGCGACCGACCGCGGCGTGATTCGCCTCGCGCAGCCGTCCGGTCCGGCCGCCGATGCCGACGACGCGAGCGGCCGGGCGCCCGGGTCGCTCGCGGAGGGACGGCGCGGCTTCGACGTGCAGGCCTTCGACGGCCGGTTCGACGGGCTCTGGTTCCAGCGCAAGGTCTACGCCCGCGAGAGGCGGGACGCCGACGCCATCCGGCAGTCGGAGCTGCTCCACGACTTCGTGGGCGACGAGGGGGTGCGGCGCCTCGAGGTCCCCGCCGGGGCGCTCGTTCTCGAATCGGAATCGTGGCTGCGGGAGGGCAGCCGCGACAAGGCCCTCGCCTCGCTCGCCCTCGCCGAATCGCTCGACCCGGGGCGCGCCCAGATCGCCCGGGCCCGCGCCCGGGTCCTCTCCGCTTTCGGAGCCGGCATCTTCCCGACGGCGGCCGAATGGCTCCGGGCCGCGCAACTGGCGCTTTCGGCCGCGCGCGATCCCGCGTGGCTTCACGAGGCCGCCTTCCTGCTCGTGCTGGCGCTCGCGGTGTTGACCGCCCTGTTCGCGCTGTTCATGGCCCTTGCGCACCAGGTCGCGCTCCGGCACGACGTCGAGGAGTGGCTGATCGGCCGGCACCACGAGGCGTGGGCGCAGGCCGGGGGGTGGGCAGTGCTCCTCCTGCCGCTCGTCGTCTGGGTCGGGGCGGGCTGGCTGATCTTCTACTGGATCGCGGTGACGTTCCGCTACATGCGCAGCGCCGAGCGCGCCCTCGCGATCGTGCTGCTGCTGGCCATGGCCGGAGTGACCCCGGCGTACCGGTACACCGTGGGGCTCTACGGCCTCGCCGCCGATCCGGCGGTCCGGACCACGCTCGACGCCGCGAACGGCGGGTACGATCCCGACCGGGTCGTCAAGCTCCGCGCGCTCGTCGATGCGCACCCCAACGAGCCCGTCTACCGGTTCCTGCTCGCGGGGCTCTACAAGAACGGCCGCTACTTCGAGGACGCCTTCGAGGAGTACCGGCGCGTTCTGGACCAGGCGCCCTCGACGTATCAGGCGCACATCAACCTCGGGAACATCTTTTTCGCGATCGGTCAGTACGGCGAGGCGATGACGCACTACCGGAGGGCGCTCCAGACGCGGCCCGACTCCGTTCTGGCCCACTACGACATGTACCTGGCGCAGTCGGACTCGTTCAAGCTCAAGGAGGCGGCCGAGTCGCTCTCGCGCGCCCGCGAGATCGACCCCGAGGAGACGAACCGGCTCCTATCCTCGGGGTCCCGCTCGGAAGGAGAGGCGAAGGTCGTCGACGCGGCGATCGACATCGGCTCGATCTGGCGCGCGACCGTCGAGGGACGGCAGGCTCGGGACTGGCTCGGCGCCGACCCGGCGGAAACCACGGGCGCGGGCGTCCTCGACGGCCTCCTGCATCCGGTCGACGTCGCGGCGGTCCTGACGCTGCTCACCTGTGCCGTGCTCGCGTTCGCCTTCTCGGGACGCGCGGCGGCCCAGCCGTGCCTGCGGTGCGGGCGCCCGTTCTGTCCCGACTGCAAGTCGAATCGGGACACCCATCCGTACTGCGACCAGTGCGTCCACTTGTTCGTGCTCCGCGACGGGCTCGCACCGGAGACCAAGAGCCGCAAGATGTATGAGATCGAGCACCACGAGCGCTGGCGCCGGATCGGAAGGCGCCTCGCCGGCGTGCTCCTCCCGGGAGGGTCTCACCTCCTGTCCGGACGGGCGTGGAGCGGCGCCGCGCTGGCCCTGGCGTGGACGCTCGCGTGGGTGGCCGCCGCCCCCGAGATCCTCGGCCCGCTCGAGCGGTTCATCGGGCTCGACCTGCACATCGCGAGCCTGCGCTCGGGACCGATCCCCGCCATCTCAGGGCTCGACGCGGCCACGCTCGTCGGAATCCCCCTCGGGATCGCGGCGTGGATGGCGGCCGCACTGACGGCGCGCCGGCCGGGGAGAGCGTAGGGATGGCGCTCGAAGGAACGATCAGGGACTTCGGTCTCGCCGACATCCTCCAGATGATCGGGATCCAGCGGAAGACCGGCGTCCTCATGCTGGAGGGGGGAGGCGAGCGCGTCACCGTGCGCTTCCTCGAGGGGCAGGTCGTCGGCGCCGAGACCCGCGACCGGGATCTCGAGGACCTCCTCGGCCAGGTGCTCGTGCGAACCGGACGAATCACCGACGCGCAGCTCCAGGAGGCGCTCCGTATCCAGAAGAGCTCCCTGCAGCGGTTGGGGTACATCCTCGTCCGGCAGGGCTTCCTGTCGGACGACGACCTCGTCGACGCGCTCCGGATCCAGGTCTCGCAGATCGTCTACCGGCTGTTCCGGTGGCGGGACGGTCGATACCAGTTCGACCCGATGGACCGGATGGAGTACGACGCCGAGCACTTCCAGCCTCTCGCCGTCGAGACGATCCTGATGGAAGGCGCCCGGATGACCGACGAGTGGCCGATGATCGAGCGCCGGATCAAGTCGGCGACGATGGTCTTCGCCAAGACGGCCGCGGGCGTGGCTCTGGACCGTCCGGTCGCCTCGTTCGTCGATCCGGACCTCGACCTCGCCCTCCTGCCCGACGATGCGGCCCCCCCGGACGAGACCGGGGAGATCCGCCTGACGACCGAGGAGCGCGACGTGCTCCACATGGTCGACGGAGAGTCCACGGTCCAGGAGATGGTCGACGCCAGCCCGCTCGGCGAGTTCGACGTCCACCGGATCCTGTTCGACCTGCTCAGCCGGCATCTGGTCCACGAGGTTCGGCCCGCGACCGTGATCGCCGGCGCCGCCGACGCCGAGACGCGCAGGCGGTGGGCCTCGGCCACTCTCCAAGCCGGGGTGTTCTTGCTGGCCGCCCTGTCCGTCCTCACCCTCCGGGTCAACCCGTACACGCCGTGGCGTCTGGCCGCCGGCAGCAGCGAGACCGAGCTCTTGCGGACGTATGCGAGCCGGAGCCGCCTCGCGCGGGTCGATCGCGCGCTCGAGACGTACTTCCTCGACCGGGGCAGCTTGCCGCCCGCCCTCGCGGCCCTCGCCGCCGGGCGCTACCTCGACCCCGGTGACATCGTCGATCCCTGGGGGCGTCCGTACGCCTACCGGCTCGAGGCGACCGGATACGAGATCTCGGGGACCGGCGCGGGCGGCGCGGCTCGCGACGACCTCACCCTCCGCCACCCGTTCACGCCGTCGCAGCGCATGGTGCTCGAGGGCGGAACGCTCGATCCGGCGCGTGCAGAAGGGCGCTAGGCGGCCGCCTTTCCGCCCGAAGCCTTGACACCGGGCGCGCACGGTCCTAAAGACCGCGACCGTCGCTTGATTCGGGGGGCATCGACCGACCCCGAGGGCGGCAGGGAGCGTTCATGAGCAAGATCATCGGTATCGACCTGGGAACCACGAACTCGGTCGTGGCGATCATGGAGGCCGGGAAGCCCACCGTCATCACCAACGCGGAGGGGAGCCGTCTGACTCCGTCGGTCGTCGCCGTGACCGACAAGGGAGAGCGCCTCGTCGGCCAGGTCGCGAAGCGGCAGGCGATCACGAACCCGACCAACACGGTGTATTCGATCAAACGATTCATGGGCCGGAAGTTCGGCGAGCTCTCGGGAGAGATCTCGATGGTCCCGTACCACGTGGAGGCGGCGGACAACGGCGACGTCCGCGTCGTGATCCAGGACAAGAAGTACTCGCCCCCCGAGATCTCGGCGATGATCCTGCGCAAGCTCAAGGAGGCGGCGGAGGCCCACCTCGGCGAGACGGTCACGCGCGCGGTGATCACGGTCCCGGCGTATTTCAACGACGCGCAGCGGCAAGCGACGAAGGATGCCGGCCAGATCGCGGGCCTCAAGGTCGAGCGGATCGTCAACGAGCCGACCGCGGCGGCGCTGGCCTACGGGCTCGACAAGAAGAAGGACGAGACGATCGCGGTGTTCGACTTCGGTGGCGGGACGTTCGACATCTCGATCCTCGAGGTGGGGGACGGCGTCGTCGAAGTCAAGTCGACCAACGGCGACACGCACCTCGGCGGCGACGACATCGACCTGTGCCTGATGAACTGGCTCGTGGCCGAGTTCAAGAAGGACCAGGGGATCGACCTCTCGAAGGACAAGATGGCCCTCCAGCGCCTCAAGGAGGCCGCGGAGAAGGCGAAGTGCGAGCTGTCGACGGTCACCGAGACCGAGGTGAACCTTCCGTTCATCACCGCGGACGCCTCCGGACCGAAGCACCTCCAGATCAAGCTCAACCGCGCGCGCTTCGAGCAGCTCGCGGAGGCGATCCTGAAGCGCACGATGGCGCCGTGCGAGCGGGCCATCGCCGACGCCGGGATCTCGGCGTCGGAGATCGACGAGGTCGTCCTCGTGGGCGGCTCGACCCGCATCCCGAAGATCCAGGAGATGGTCAAGGCGTTGTTCGGCAAGGAGCCCCACAAGGGCGTCAATCCGGACGAGGTCGTCGCCGTCGGTGCCGCGGTCCAGGCCGGGGTGCTCGCAGGGGACGTGAAGGACCTGCTGCTTCTTGACGTGACCCCGCTCTCGCTCGGCATCGAGACGCTCGGCGGCGTGTTCACGCGGCTGATCCCGCGCAACACGACGATCCCGACCCGCAAGAGCGAGGTCTTCTCGACGGCCGCCGACGGGCAGACCTCGGTCGAGGTCCACGTCCTCCAGGGCGAGCGCGAGATGGCGACCGGCAACAAGACCCTCGGACGCTTCCACCTCGACGGGATCCCGGCGGCCCCGCGCGGCATGCCGCAGATCGAGGTCGCGTTCGACATCGACGCCAACGGCATCGTGCACGTCTCCGCGAAGGATCTCGGCACCGGCAAGGAGCAAAAGATCGCGATCACGGCCAGCTCGGGTCTGTCCAAGGACGACGTGGAGCGCCTCGTCAAGGAGGCCGAGTCGCATGCCGGCGAGGACCGCCAGCAGCGCGACGCGGTCGACGCCAAGAATCATGCCGACCACCTCGTCTATGAGACCGAGAAGGGCCTCGCCGAAAACGGCGGGAAGGTGGCCGACTCCGACCAGGCGGCCCTCCGGTCCGCCGTCGACGCCGTAAAGAAGGCGCTCGAGGGCGGCGACAGCGCCGCGATCAAGGCGGCGACGGAGTCGCTCGACAAGGCGCGCTTGCGCTTCGGCGAGGCGGTCTACAAGAGCACCTCGGCCGCGGCCGGTGCCGCGGCGGGCGGCCGGGAGGGGACGAGGGCCCCGGGCGACGGTCCCGCGAAGGGGGACGACGTCATCGACGCCGAAGTGGTCGACTCCGACACCTCCAAGAACTGAAGGATCGAGCCCCGCTTGCTAGACTCTCCCGGCCGGGGTCTCCCGGCCGGGAGGTCGCCATGCCCCAGAACGAGTGGGACCCGCTCAAGGAGCTCGTCGGCATCCAGGAGCGGATGAACAAGCTCTTCGAAAGCGCTCTCGCGCGGACGAACTTCGATGCCGAGGGCGGGGTCGGCGCATGGACTCCCGTCGCCGACGTCTACGAGACGGGGGGGCGGATCGTCTTCTGCCTCGAGCTCCCCGGGCTCGAGCAGGCCGACATCGACCTGCGCCTCGAGAACGACGACCTCATCGTGCAGGGTGAGCGGCGCATGGAGCGCGGTTCTCCCGGCGAGCAGTTCCACCGCGTGGAGCGGTCGTACGGGAAATTCCTCCGGCGCTTCCGTCTCCCGTCGCACGTCGATCCGTCCTCGGTGCATGCGGCGTACCGGAACGGCGTCCTGACCATCACGCTCGATAAGCGCGACGACGCGGAGAAGAAGCCGATCCGCGTCGCGATCCGCTCGTAACTCCGAGTCCGGCGCCAAAGGACCGTCCGCCGGGCTGCTATACTCCGGCCCGTCCCGGGGAGTCGATGGAAGACGAACGCGAAGAGTCACGCGGCGGTGGCTCCGAATCCCTCAAGAAGTACCTGAAGGAGATCTCGCGGCTGCCGCGGATCACCGCGGAGGAGGAGCGTGTCCTCGGGCGGAAGATCCAGAAGGGGGACGCGAAGGCCCTGCGCCGCCTCGTGGAGGCGAACCTCCGGTTCGTGGTTTCCTACGCGAAGCGCTATCGCGGCTGCGGGATGTCGTTCCTCGACCTCATCAACGAGGGGAACATCGGCCTGATCGAGGCGGCCAAGCGCTACGACGCTTCGAAGAACGTCAAGTTCATCACGTACGCGGTCTGGTGGGTGCGGCAGGCGATCATCCACGCGCTCTCCGACCAGAGCGGCGCGTTCCGCCTGCCGCAGAAGCAGGCCAACCTCCTGTACCGGATCGGGAAGGCCCAGGCGGCGCTGCGGTCCGAGCTCCGGCGCGCGCCGACGCCGCAGGAGGTCGCGACCCGAATCGAGGCCTCGGTGGAGGAGGTCGTCGCGCTCCTCCAGATCTCGGACGAGAACATCTCGCTCTCGGCCGTCATCGACGAGGAGCACGAGTTCCACCTCTCGGACAAGCTCGAGCAGGAAACGATCCCCGCGGCCGATTTCGTCTTCCTCCGTCGCTCGTTGAGGCGCCACGTCGAGCAGGCCCTCGGGGAGCTCGACGACAAGGAGGAGCGCGTCCTGCGGCTCAGATTCGGGCTCGACGGCGCCGATCCGAAGACGCTCAAGGAGATCGGCGAGATGATGAACCTCTCGCGCGAGCGGATCCGGCAGATCGAGGCCCAGGCTCTCGACAAGCTCAACCGCTCGCAGAAATGCCAGCAGCTCCGCGGCTATCTGAACTGACCGCGGCGAGGCCGGCGGAAGCGTTCCCATGAGCGAGACCTGTACCATCTGCGGCGGCACCGGCTTCGCGATCCGGTCGTCCGAGGCCGGCGTGGCGGTCGCGGCCCCGTGCGCGTGCGGGCTCAAGGACCGCGGGGAGAGGCTGGTCCGCTCGGCCCGGATTCCCCGGCGCTACGAGCACTGCTCGCTCGACAATTTCGAGGTCTGGCAGCCGTCGCTGGCTCCCGCTCTCGCCTGGGCGCGGGAGTGGTTCGAGCGCTGGCCCCACGATGCCGAGGTCGGACTGCTGATGGTCGGGCCGCCGGGGACGGGGAAGACGCACCTCGCCACCGCGCTCCTGAGGGAGCTCGCGCAACGGAAGGGAGCGCGTATCCTGTTCGCGGAGCAGCGCGAGCTGCTCAAGGAGCTGCAGTCGACCTTCGATGCGGCCTCGTCCCGCACCGAGTCCGACGTCCTGGCCCCGGTCCTCGAAGCCGAAGTGCTGCTGCTCGACGATCTCGGAGCCGGCCGCACGACCGCCTGGGCTCAGGACGTGATGCACGACATCCTGGCCCATCGCTACAACCGGAAGCTCCCGACCCTGATGACGACCAACCGCAGCACAGGTGAGGATGACGGCGGCTCGGGCGACGATGCTCCGTCTCTGCGCGACCGGCTCGGCGACGCACTGATGTCCCGCATCTTCGAGATGTGCCGGGTGGTCCCCGTCGCCTCGGAGGACTTCCGGCGCCGCGTTCTTCACGCCCGACACCGGTTCTGATCCGCCGGAGGATAGCGCCATGAGCGACTCGCCCTTCGCCAACCTCCGGTACGACGTCTCCGATCGGGTCGCGTGGATCCTCGTCGACCGTTCGGACAAGCTAAACGCCCTGAACCGGGCGACCGTGATCGAGATCGGCGCCGCCGCGGCGCGCGCGATCGCGGATCCCGGGGTCGGCGTGCTGGTCGTCTCCGGCGCCGGCGACAAGGCGTTCGTCGCCGGAGCCGACATCGTGGAGATGGCCGGTCTCGACGCGCGCGCAGCGCAGGAGTTCTCGAGGACGCTCGCCGCCGAGCTCGGCCGGCTCGAATCGTCGCCCAAGCCGGTGATCGCGGCGGTGAACGGCTTCGCCCTCGGCGGGGGGTGCGAGCTGGCTCTCGCCTGCCACGTCCGGATCGCCTCCGACGGCGCGAGCTTCGGGCAGCCCGAGGTCAACCTGGGCCTGATCCCGGGCGCGGGGGGGACCCAGCGCCTGCAACGCCTCGTCGGGCGCGGGAAGGCGCTGGACCTCATCCTGACGGGAGACCGGATCGACGCCGCGGAGGCGCTGCGGATCGGTCTCGTGGAGCGGGTGGTGCCGGCGGCCGGCCTCAGGACGGAGGTCGCCGCGTACGCGGCGAAGCTGCTCGGCAAGAGCCCCGTCGCCCTGGCACGGGCGCTCGAGGCGGTCCTCTCGGGCGGCGAGATCGCGCTCCCGGAGGCGCTCTCGCTCGAGTCCTCCCTGTTCGGCCTGTGCTTCGCGACGGAGGACATGCGCGAGGGCACCCGCGCCTTCCTGGAGAAGCGCAAGCCGGCGTTCCCCGGCCGGTAGGCTCGTGCGGCGCCTGTCCGTCCTGCGCGTCGCCCTGCCGCTGCTCCTCGTCGGCCTGATCGCGGCGATCTGGATCGCGGTCCGCTCGCGCCCGCCCCGCTCGCTCGTGCCGGCCGACACCTCGACCGAGGAAGGGGCCCGAATGGAGGGCTTCCGGTTCACCGACATCGTCGGCGGGCGGCGGCGCCTGTTCGTTCAGGCGAAGGTCGGGCGCGTCGACGACTCCGGCGCGTTTTCGGTCGAGGAAGTGGAGCGCGTGGAGATCGATCGCGAGAAGCAGACGCCGCTCGTGCTCTCGGCCGCCCGCGGCGCGGGCTCCGGTCCGCAGGGACGGCGCGTGCTGCGTCTCGAGGGCGGCGTCACGGTCACCGACAACGACCTCGGCGCCACCTTGCTCATCCCGACCGTGGAGGTGGACCAGGTCGCCGGGGTCGTCCGGTCGCTCGGCGGCGTGACGATGTCCGGCGAGCGCGGGAACGGCCGCGCGTCGGCGATCGTCTACAGCCTGAAGGGCGAGCCGACCGAGATCCTCACGCTCGTCTTCGACGGCGTGGGAGGGGAGCACGTCGAGGCGAACCGGACGCTCGTCGCGTCGGCGTCGAACACGGCCACGCTCGAGGGCGCGGTCCGCGCCCGCCAGGCCGGGATGGACTTCGCGGCGGAGCGCGCCGTGCTCACGCGCGGTGCTTCGGGAAAGCTCGAGAGCCTCGAAGCGGGGCCGAACGTCACGGGGCACGCCCAATCGATCGCCGGCGGCACCGGGGCGTTCGCCGCGCAGGAGGTCCGCGCGGCGTGGGACGTGGCGGGGACGATCACCTCGCTCGACCTCATGGGAGTCGCGCGGGTGGATCACGCAAGAGGGACGCTCGCGGGGGACGCGATCCACGCGGCCGCGAAAGCCGGGGGCGCGGGGTTCGCTCTCGACGCGTCCGGAAACGTGGTCGCCACGGGCGAGCTGCGCGACGGCCCCGGGCGGCTGTTCTGCGACGCGCTGACCGCGACGATCGACGCGCACGGCAACTTGCACGACGGCCGCGCGACGGGCCGGCCCCGCTTCAACGCGGTGACGTCCTGGGGGGACGCCGCCACGATCGAGTTCGCGGCGCCCGAGGGGGGCAGCGGGACCGTGACCCTTCGCGCCGACGGCGAGCAGC
>DATKHQ010000350.1:0-11354 GCA_035510175.1 Candidatus Sulfotelmatobacter sp.
GAGGGTGGCTTGCGGCGAGTTCCCCGTGAGGTCCTCCGCCTGCCAGAGATCGAGCCCGGTCGCCCTCCCGCTCCCCGCGCGCCGCGCGGCGCCGATGAGCAGGAGCCCGCGGCCGCAGCCGACGTCGAGCACCGCCTCGTCACCCCGCCAGGGAATCCGGTCGAGGAGGCGGTCGCGCTCCTTCAGCTTCCCGACCTTGCTGTCGTAGAGCATCCAGCAGGCCATGAAGGCGCACCCGATCCCGACGGAAAGCCCCATCCCCGAGATCCGGACGGGACCGAGAGCGCCGGACCAGAGACCGGCTCGAGAGGTCCCGTAAACGGCGAGCCCCGCGACGGCGGCGATGACGAGATTGCGAATGACCCCCGGCGCGTCGATACCGTAATCGGGGGCGGCGGGCGGCGCGGAAGCGCCGGTCGCCGTCACGTGCGTGGCTTCAGGGCCGACCGCAGCTTGTCGGCGAGCGACCCGAACGATTCGGTCGGGGCCGTCCCGGACCGCTCGGTGTACTCGCGGACCTCGCGGCGCTCCTCGCTCTCGAGGACGGCCTTGCGGCTGAGACGGATGCGGCGCCCGGCCGGCTCGACCTCGAGGACGCTCACCTCGACCTCGCTACCGACGGGGAACGCCTTGCCGACGTCCGCCTCCTTCGCGACACCGGTCTCGCTCATCGGGATGAGCCCCGTGCGCCCGGGGGCGAGGAAGACGAAGACGCCGTACCGCTCGTGCCGCTCCACCTTCCCCTTGATCCGCGCCCCGGGCACGATCGCGCCCCGGACCGCGCTCGACTCCTCGGAGGCCGGGACGTGGCCCTCGCCTCCGACGCGCGCCACGCCGATGCGCCGCGCGGCGGCGTCGACGGACAGGATCTCGAACGAGGCGCTCGTCCCCGGCCGGACCGATTCCTTCCAGCCGTCGCTGGAGCCGGTCGGAGGAAACGTGGAGACGTGAGCCAGGGCCTCGACACCCGGGGAAAGCTCGACGAACGCTCCGAACTCCGAGAGTCGCGTCACCCGCGCGGCGACGATCTGCCCGACCGAGTAGGTCGCCTCCACTTTCGACCAGGGATCGGTCTGGAGCTGCTTGAGGCCGAGGGAGATCTTCCCCTTCTCCGCGTCGATGCGCAGGACCTTGACGGTGATCTCGTCCCCCGGCCGGGCGACCTCCGCTGGGTCGGAGACGCGCGTCCAACCCATCTCGGAGACGTGGAGGAGGCCCTGCACGCCGGCGCCGAGATCGATGAACGCTCCGTACTCGCGAACCGAGGCGACCCGTCCCACGAGGACCGCTCCGGGGACCACCTCGCGCCGGATCTCCTCCGCGCGCTCGCGCTCCTCCTCCTCGAGGAGCGCGCGTCGCGAGACCACGAGCTGCTTCCCCCCGTCCTTCAGCTCGACGATCCGGAATGTGTACACCCGCCCGATGTGGGTCGACGGATCGGTGTTGCGCGCGATGTCGATCTGCGAGACGGGGCAGAACGCGCGCTGCCCCGCGATCCGCACCTCGAATCCACCCTTGTTCGCCTTTTCGACGCGCCCCTCGACGGGCAGCCCGGCCCGGAAGGCGTCCTCTAGCGCTCGCCGCCCCGCCGCCCCTCGCGCGAGCTTGCGGGAGAGCTTGAGCCCGCCCGAGGTGCCGACGACGATCGCCTCGATGCGGTCGCCCACCTCGACGTCCAGCTCGCCGTTCTCGTCGAGGAGGTCCGCGATCTCGATCGTTGCCTCACCCTTGCCGCCGACGTCCAGAAACGCCACGTCCGGACGAATCGCAACGACGGTCCCACGGACCGTCTGACCCTCCTCGAACGGCTTCGCCTGCAGCGATTCGGCGAGCAGGCGTTCGAAATCGTCGTCCTGTTCCGGCACGCCGCGTCCCTCGCTCGTCTCGCCCGGCTCGGCTGCTTCGTCGCAACCGGCTTCATGCACGAGTCATTTTGTGTCCGCGGCGCGAGGGTGTAAAGAGGCCCGACGCCGCTCAGCCCGATGCGGTACGCTTCGCGCGTGAGGCGGATCGAGGTCCTCGCGGCTGCGGTCGCCGCCGGAGTGTCCGGCCTGGTCGCGCTCGCCGCCACGGATACGCGCGGCCCGATCCTCGGAGCGGCCGATGCCGCCGGCCGCGTCGCGTTCTGGGGGCTCGTGCTCGCCTCCGGGGCACGCGTGGCCGGGCGCATCACCGGCTCGCGATTGACCGGCCTTTCGCATCTCGCCTGGGACGGCGGCGCCGGGCTCGCGCTCGTCTCGGCCGTCCTCCTCGTCGTCGGTCTCGTCCCCGGGGGGTTCCGGGAGACGACCGTGCGGTGCGTGCTCGCCGCGATCGTCGCGGCGGGCGGCTGGCTGGGGCGGAAAGATCCTCTGGCGCGCTTTCGCCGCGGGCGGGCAAACGATGGCTCCGCGGACGCACTCCTACTCCTTCTCGTGCTCGTCGCGGTCGCGAGCCTGTTCTGGGATCGCGTTCCCCCCGTGTTCTTCGACGCGCGCGCCTATCATTTCGCGCTCCCCGAGATGTGGCTGATCGACGGGCGCGTCGCGCCGCAACCTTGGAGTCTTCACTCGTGGTTCCCGCCCGGCATGTCGACGCTCTACGGCGCGGGGCTCGCATGCGGCGGCGAGCGGTGGGCCAACGACGCGAACGCGGTGGTCGGGCTCTGCCTGATCGCGATGGCGTTCGATCTCGCGCGGCGGTTGTTCGGAAGCGCCGCGGGAGCGCTGGCGGGCGTGCTCGTCGCGACCCTGCCGCTCTTCCTCTACGCGCTCGCGATCCCGGCGGCCGACCTCGGTCACGGGATGTTCGTGTTCGGGACGCTCGGGAGTCTCCTCCTTCGATCCGAGGACGATCCGTCGTGGCTCCAGCGCGCGGCCATACTGTGCGGCGGGGCGTTGCTGACGAAGTACCTCGGGATGCTCGCGCCGCTCATGGTCGGTGCCGTCTGGCTCGGGATCACCGCGAAGCGTGGGCGCGCCGGCGCCGTGATCCGGTTCGCCGGCCCCGCCCTTCTCATGGTCCTTCCCTGGCTCGCGGCCAACGCGTGGATCGTCGGCAATCCGGTGGCTCCGGCCGGGGCTTCGATCCTCTCGACGAAGGGTCTCGCCCCCGGCGGAGCCGAGCTGTTTCGCGGCGATGCTCGAGGAGGGCTTCCCTCCGTCGCGGACTTCCGACGCCTCGGGACGCGCTGGATCACGGGGGACGAGGAGGACTCTCGCTTCTATCCCACGCCGGCGTGGGGATGGCTCCCGCTCGCCCTCCTGCCGCTCGCGCTCCCCGGGGCGCGGGACGATCGATCGATCCGGACGCTCTTCGGGCTTTCCGGCGGGTTGATCGCAATCTGGCTCGTAACGTACCGGTGGGAGCGTTTCCTGATCGCCGCCGCGACCTGCGCCTGTGCGGCGCTTGCAGGAGGTGTCGTCGCCCTCTCCCGCCGGCTCCCGGCGCTGCGGATGCTCCCGGCCGCCGTAGGAGCGCTGGCGGTGGCCGCCGCCGCGATGCCGCTCTCCGGAATCGCCGCGTTCGTCGGAGGTGCTGACGTCGCCGCCGGCCGTCAGGCGGCCGACGAGTGGATCGCACGCGCCCTCCCCGTGGTGCGCCTGTTCCGCCGCGTCGACGCCACCCTCGACCCTTCGAGCGACCGCGTCTTGCTCGTCGGAGAGATGCGTCACTACGGCCTGTCGCTGCCCCGGTGCGCGCCGACCGGCTTCAATGTGCACCCGCTGGCGGAAGCGCTTCGCGCGGATCCGAGCCCGGCGGCCGCGAATCGCGCCCTGCGGGCTGCGGGCTTCACCCACCTGCTCGTGGACCCAGGCTGGACCGCGCGCAGCGCGGCGCAATACCCGTCGCTCGCCCCATTCCGGGAGCACCCGGAGATCCTGGAGAGATACCTCGCCACGTTGGGCGAGCCGCTCGTGTCCCAGGGATCGCTCGCGCTGTTCCGGATTCCGGGCTGATCGCGCGCCGGGGGCCTCCGAGCGCCAGCAGGTATGATCCGCAGGCGCGCGATCCGGCGCATCGAGAGAGAGCCCATGCTCGCGATCCTCGTTCTGGCCGCCCCCCTGCTCGCCGCCGACGCGGCAGCGGCCGCCGCCCCAGCGGGATTGACGCTCGACGAGGCGATTGCCGAAGCCCTGGCCGAGAACCCCGCCCTGCGGGCGGCGCGCCTCGCGCGGCCGGTCGCGAGCTCCGCGGTCGACGTCGCCAAGCAGCGCGCGAACCCCGATCTCTCCCTCGAGGCGACCCGCGACGCCCCGCGCGAAGCGCTGGGCCTGACGTTTCCGATCGAGACCGCGGGCAAGCGCGGACACCGGGTCGACCTCGCACGCGCGGCGGCGGGGACCGGTGAGGGGGAGATCGCGGCGTCGGAGCTTCTGACCCGCGACGACGTCCGTCGCGCGTTCTACGCGCTGTGCGCCGCCCAGAGACGGGTGACCGAGGCGGACGCGCTCCGCGGCCTCGCCGAGCGAACCCGCGCGGCCGCGAAGGACCGCTTCGACTCCGGGGCGGCACCGCGCCTCGAGCTGCTCCAGGCGGAGTTGGGGCTCGCCCAGGCGGGCAACGAGGCGGACGGTGCCGCGGCCAAGGTGGTGGACGCGCGCGCGGCGCTCAACCTGCTGCTCGGCCGCCCGGCGGACTTCGCGACGGCGGTCACCGGCGATCTCGCTGACGGAACGCTCCCCGCCACCGACGACGCGATCCGCCGGGCCATCGCCTCCGGGGCGGCCGTGGGCCTCGCCGACCGGCGCATCGACGAGCAGCGGATGCGCATCGCCCTCGCGCGGGCGCAGGAGTATCCGGACGTCGCGGTCTCCGGCGCCGTCACGCACGACGCTCCCGGGGAATTCGACTGGGGTTGGCGCGCCGGGCTTTCGCTCACGCTTCCGGTCTTCCATCATCGGCGCGCCGAGACGAGGACCGAGGAGCTCTCGCTGACGCAGCTCGACGCCGAGCGCGAGGCGACCGTGGAGCGGATCCGGGGTGCGATCGTCTCGGCGGCATCGGCCGCCTCGACACGGCGGACGCAATACCTGCGCTACCGGGACGAGATCCTCCCGCGCGGCGACGAGGTGGAGAAGATGGCTGAGGATGCCTACCGGTCGGGCCAGACGAGCCTGCTCGCGATGATCCAGACGGTGGCGGCAGTCCGCGACCTCCGCACCAAGGCCATCGACGCCGGTCTCGACTATCAGAACGCCGTCGCGGATCTCGAAGCCGCGATCGGGGCCCCCCTCCCATGAGGCGAGGGACGCTCCCCGGCAACCGCGCCCGCCGCCTCGCGGGCGCGATAGTCCTGCTCGCGGTCCTGCCCGCCTGCCGCAAGCCCGAAGCCGACTCCGTCGAGACCAGCGACGCCGTGATCGTCGCGACGGCGAGCGTCCGGCGCGCGCCGATTCGCGCCATCATCGTGGCGAACGGCCGCGTCCGGCCGGCCCCCGGCGCGAGCTTCGACGTCGTGGCCCCGCAGCCGGCCCGGGTCGCCGAGCTGCCGCACTCCGCGGGGGACCGGGTCCGCAAGGGAGATCTGCTCGCGCTCTTCGAGATCCCTTCGCTCGAGGCCGAGCGCAGCGGGCGCGAGGCCGACCGGAAGCGCGCCGCCGCCCGGCTCGAGAACGCCGAGGCGGCGCTGGCGCGCGTCGAAGGGCTCTTCGCGCGGGGGATCGCCGCGCGGAAGGAGGTCGAGGACGCGCGGCGCGAGCGGACCGAGGCGGAAGCCGCCGTCGCCGAATCCGACGCCGGGCTCGCGGCGGCGGAGCGTCTCGAGGCGCGGTGCCGGGTCCGCGCCCCGTTCGCCGGCGTCGTCGTTTCCCGGAAGGGCGACCCGGGCGATCTCGTCGATCCGGGCGCTCCGGACCCGATCCTGCGACTGGTCGACACGGCGCGGCTCGAGGTGGAAGCGATGGTCACGCTCGCCGACGTGCCGAAGCTGAAGGCGGGGGCCCCGGCCCGCGTGATCGGGCCGGAAGCGTACGCGCCGGAGGAGGCGCGCCTTCGCGACGTCCCGGGATCGGTCGATCCGGTCACGGCGACCGCGCCGATCCGGCTCGAGCTCGCCTCCGTGTCGAAGCTCCCGGCCGGAGCGCCCGTGCGCGTGGAGATCACCGCCGCCGAGCGCGCGGACGCGCTCGTGGTGCCGACGGCCGCCTGCGTGCGCGAGGCCGACGAGACGTTCGTGTACACGGTCGGCGGAGACGGCAAGGCGCGCCGGACCCGCGTGACGACCGGACTGGCGACCGAGGCCGAGACGGAGATCCTCTCGGGGCTCAAGGAGGCGGACGCGGTCGTCGTCGCCGGTCAGACGGCGCTCCCCGACGGCGCCACGGTGACCGTCCGCAAATGAACCCGGTCCGCTCCGTCGTCCTCCACGGCCGCGCGGTCCTGCTCGTCACCGTGCTGCTGGCGGCCGGCGGGCTGCTCGCCGCCCTCCGGCTGCCGAGCGCGATCTACCCGGCCTTGCGATTCCCGCGCGTGGTGGTCATCGCGCACAGCGGGACGACCCCGCCGCAGTCCATGGCTCTGGGCGTCACGCGGCCGATCGAGCAGGCGGTGATGGAGGTGCCGGGGATCCGGCGGATCCGGTCGCGCACGTTCCGGGGCTCCGCGGAGATCTCGGCGCAGTTCGGCGACGGCACCGACATGATCACGGCGCTCCAGCAGGTGCAGACGCGCATCGCCGACATCCGCGCCTCGCTGCCTGCCGATCTCGAGCTGACCGTCGAGCGGATCACGCCCGCCGCCTTCCCGATCCTCAGCTTCAATCTGACCGGGGGACTGCCGATCGCCGACCTCCGCGACTACGCCTACTACGTCGTGCGGCCGGCGCTTGCCCGCGTTCCGGGAACCGGCCGGGTCGAGGTCCTCTCGAGCGACAGCCGCGAGATCGAGGTCGTCGTCGATCCCGCCAAGGCGCTCGCCGCGGGACTGACCGTCGACGACGTCTCCGCCGCCCTCGCCGACGCGAACAAGCTCGCGCCCGTCGGCCGCTTCGTGAAGGACGACGCGCAGTACCTCGCGGTCGTGTCCGGGCTGTGGGACTCGACACGGCGGATCGCCGACACGCCGATCCTCCTCCGGAGCGGCGCCGTGGTGAAGGTGGGCGACGTCGCGTCGGTCGCTCCGGGGACCCCAGATCGGACGCTGCTCGTCACGGGGAACGGTCACGACGCCGCGACCGTGAGCGTCTCGCAGCAGGCGGGCGCCAACGTCCTCGACGTCAAGACCGGAATCGACGGCGCGCTGTCGGATCTCGCACGGACCCTTCCCTCGGGTCTCACGATGACGAAGGTGTACGACCTGGCCGAGTTCGTGTCCGCGTCGATCGGCGGCGTGCGCGACGCGATCCTCGTCGGCGGGCTCCTGGCGGCGCTGGTCCTCCTGCTGTTCCTCCGCGATCTCCGGATGACCGCGATCGCCGCGGCGACGCTTCCGCTGACGGTCCTCGGAACCTTCCTGCTCATGCTCCCGTTCGGGGCGTCGATCAACGTGATGTCGATGGGGGGCATCGCCGTCGCGATCGGTCTCGTCATCGACGACGCCGTGGTCGTCGTGGAGAACATCCACCGGCTGACCCGCGAGGCGCCGGGCGGCGGCGGGGTCGAGGGGGCGACGCTGGAGCTCGTCGCCCCCGTCGTCGGCTCGACGCTGACGACCGTGGTCGTCCTGCTCCCGCTGGGCCTCCTCTCCGGCGTCGCCGGACAGTTCTTCCGGGCGCTGTCGCTGACGCTCTCGATCGCGGTGTTGATCTCGCTCGTCCTCGCCTTCACGCTGATCCCTCTCCTGTGCTCGATCGCCCTCCGCGACGAGGCGGCGCCAGCCGCTCTACCCGCGTCGGACCGCGGCTCGTTCTACGGGAGGACGCTCGCCGCGACGCTCGCGCGGCCGCGGGCTGCGCTCGTCGCCGGGGCGGTCCTGCTCGCCGCGGGCGCCCTCCTGATCGCCGGAGTCCCGAGCGGCTTCCTCCCCGGGATGGACGAGGGCGGCTTCGTGATCGACTACATCACTCCTCCGGGCACAGCGCTCGAGGCGACCGACCGCGTCGTGCGCCGGATCGAGTCCCTGGTCGCCGCGACGCCGGAGGTGGCGTCGTTCTCGCGGCGCACGGGCTCGGAGCTGGGGATGTTCGCCACCGAGCAGAACAAGGGGGACATCCTCGTGCGCCTCGTGCCGCGGTCGAAGCGCAAGCGCTCGGCCGACGAGGTCATCGCCGCCCTGCGCCCGCAAGTCGCCGAGGCCGCCCCGGAGGCCGACGTCGAGTTCACCCAGCTCCTGCAGGACATGATCGGCGATCTCGAGGGCGCCCCGACGCCGGTCGAGATCAAGGTCTTCGGGGACGACCCCGGGCAGCTCGAGCCGATCGCCGAGCGGGTCGAATCCACGCTCGCGGGGGTTCGCGGCGTCGTCGACGTGGTGGGTCCGCGCCGCGGGAACCCCGACGTCACCTGGACGATCGACCTCGTGGCGGCGGCCCGGGTCGGGCTGTCCGTCGACGAGGTCGCGACGCAGGCAGCGCACGCGTGGCTCGGCGAGGTCCCGACGGAGCTTCGGCTCCTGGATCGCAGCGTGCCGGTGCGGGTCCGCTATCCCGACGCCGACCGGTTCGACCCCGCCCGGCTCGCGGACACGCCGATCCGCACGCCCGCCGGGGCGTTCGTGCCGCTGAAGTCCCTGGCGCACGCGGCCGCGTCGACAGGACAGACCGTGATCACCCGCGAGAACCTCCGGCAGATGGCCCTGGTCACGGCGCGTCTCGAGGATCGCGACCTGGGGAGCGCGGTCGCTGAGATCCGCCGGGCGCTCGCGGGCGTCCGGCTGCCCGTCGGATTCCTGCTCGACGTCGGCGGGCAGGACGAATCGCAGCGCCAGGCGTTCCACGAGCTGGTCCTGGTGCTCGTCATCGCGGCCTCGCTCGTGCTCGTCATCCTCGTCGTCCTGTTTCGCGCGTTCGTTCCGGCGCTCCTGATCCTCGCGGCGGCCCCCCTGTCGTTCTCCGGGGCGCTCCTGCTTCTCGCCGCGACCCGCACCGAGCTGAACGTCTCCTCGGCGATGGGTCTGATTCTTCTCGTCGGCCTCGTGGTCAAGAACGGGATCGTCCTTCTCGACTACGCGCACCGGCTGCACGATAACGGCCTCCCGCTCCGAGACGCCGTCGTCGAGGCCGCGCGCGTGCGGTTGCGCCCGATCCTGATGACGACCTTGTGCACGCTGTTCGGCCTGCTCCCGCTGGCCTTTGGCCTCGGCGCGGGCTCGGAGCTGCAGAAGCCCCTCGCCCTCGCGGTGATCGGCGGGCTGGGTCTCTCGACGGTCGCGACGCTCTACCTCGTCCCGTCGATCTACGTCTGGTGGCGCTCGCGCGCCTCTTCCCCGCACCCCAAGCTCTAGCTAGCGCTTCTCCGCGCGGGCTTGCGCGAGCGCCGCCAGGAGCGTCGGATCGCCGGGGAGCTGCGCCAGCTCCTTCTCGAGCGCCGCGATGTACCTCTCGACCGGTCCGCGGCCGCAGCAGGCGAGCGCGCGGGCCTGCCGCGCGGTTCCGTCGGACGGATCGGCGGCGATCGCCCGCTCGGCCTCGGCGAGCAGCTGGTCGTGCCGGTCGAGGCTCTGGATGAGATGCCAGCGTGCGTCCCGGACCTCGTGCCCCGCCGGATGGAGGGCGAGGCCGGAGTCGTATGCCGAGAGCGCGTCGTCGAAGCGGCCGGCGGCGGCGAGCGCGTCCCCGTAGCGCCGGTAGAGCTCCGGCTCCTTCGGCGCGATCGCGACGGCCGCCGCGAGGAGCTTCGCCGCCTCCGCGTTGCGCCCTGCCGTCAGGAGGATCTGGGCGAGGCGCACACGCGCGTCGACGCTTCCGGGCTCGTCCGCGATCACCCGGCGATATCCCTCCGACGCGCCCGCAACGTCGCCGGAGAGCGCGCGCCGGTCGGCGTCCGCCATCGCCTTCATGGAGCGCAGCGCCTCGCGAGGGTCGCGCGGCTTCCCGGCGTCCGCTTGCGCCGGCGGCGACCACGAATACCCCAGCGATTCGAGCGCGCGCCGCGCCCGGTCGTCGAGCGGCGCGGCCTCGGCGGATCCCTCGCGCAGGTCGGCGAGGAGCGCGTCGAGCGCGGTCCCCATCGCCCGCGCGCGCTCCGGCTGCGCTCCGGCCGCGTCCACGAGCTCCTTGGGGTCACCGGAGAGCGCGTAGAGCGCGTCGGCGGCACCGCGAACGAGCTTGAAGCCGTTCTCACGGAGGCCGACGAGCGGCGTGCATCCGTGGTGGATCTGCGCGTACAGGCTCTCCACGTAACCCGACCGCCGCGACCAGACGACGGTTCCGCCCCGGAGCAGCGGCGTGAGGTCGCGCCCCTCGACACCCGCGGGGCGCGGCAGCTCGAGCAGCCCGAGGATCGTCGGGAAGACGTCGATCAGGCTGACCGGTGCCGCAACCGGCTTGTCGAGACGGAGCCCCGGGCACCGGATGACGAGCGGGACGCGGATCGTCGCGTCGTGAACGAGCACGCCGTGGGTCGCCTCGTCGTGCTCCCCCAGCGCCTCGCCGTGATCGGCGGTGACGACCACGAGAAGGCGATCGAGGCCCCGGAGCGCCTTCCACCGGTCGAGGAGCATGCCGACCACCCGGTCGACGTAGGCGATCTCGCCGTCGTATCCCGATGCGAACCGCGAGCGCTCGGGCTCGGGAGGACGGTAGGGCGCGTGCGGATCGAACAGGTGCACCCAGACGAAGACCTTCGCGCTTCGCGCCCCCTCGAGCCAGCGCAGCGCCGCGGCGGCGACGTCCTCGCCGCGCCGCTCCGCGTAGTTGAGGAACGCGGCGTCGCCCGAGGCGGGCATCCGGTCGTCGTAGGTCTGGAACCCCTGGTTGAACCCGTAGCGCGCATCGAGCACCTGGGCGCCGACGAACGCGGCCGTGGCATATCCGGCCGACCGGAGCACCTCCGCAAGGGTCGTCTCCGAGTCCGGGAGGCGGTACGAGCCGTTGTCGCGCACCGAATGACTGGGCGGGAGCCGGCCGGTCATGAGCGACGCGTGGGCCGGCTTGGTCAGCGGGACGGGAGTGATCGCGCCGGTGAAGCCGACCCCCTCGCGCGCGAGCGCGTCGATGCGCGGCGTGCCGGGCCCGCCGGGGGCGATGTACGAGAACCGGTCGGCGCGCGCGGTGTCGATCGTGATCAGGAGGACGTCCTTCGCCGCCGGAGGAGGCGGCGCCGCGGTCGCCGGGACGACCAACGCGGCGGCGAGCGCTGTCGCTACGATCTTCGAAAACCGGAGCCGCATGACGGTCAGCATCGGCAACGAACCCGGCGGTGTCAAATCAGCGCTATCCTCGACGAGCCGCGCCGCGCGCAAGCAAGCACCGGCGCGGCGTGGAGGCTCCATGCGTC
>DATKHQ010000351.1:0-1944 GCA_035510175.1 Candidatus Sulfotelmatobacter sp.
CGCGGCGACTGCTCCGGTCGGTCCAGTGCGCCGAGACTGATCCCGTCACGTTCGCACTCGTCGCCGGTCACCGGGTCGCACGCTTCCCAGACGTCCCGGGCTGGTCGGCGTGGGACTGTGCCCGGCGTGCGGTCGCGGAGCACCGTGGCTGGCTCGAATCCCACCAGGAATCCGCGGATGCCGACATGCTCCTCTCGGCCGCCCGGGCCGCGCTGCTCCTCGAGAGCCTCGAGCGCGGCGAGCCCCGGCTCCCGCTGACCTACGCGGCCACGGCGGAGCTGCTCGCGATCTCGACGCCGACGGCGGAGTTCGTCCGCGCGCTGCCCGCGTACGGCCATCCGCTTGACCGGTGGGCGACGGCTCACTAGCGTCCTGCGACCGTGCGGATCCTCCTGGCGCCGAGTGCGTACTACCCCAACATCGGCGGCATCGAGGAGACGACTCTCCAACTTGCCCGCGCGCTGACCGGACTGGGGCACGAGATCCAGATCGTCACCCACGGGTGGGGGGCGGGCGGGCCCCGCTCGGAGACCCGGGACGGCTTTAAGGTCACGCGCCTGTCGCTCCCACTGCCCTCGACCGCCGCTCGTTTCGCCGTCATCGGGACGGCCGACGCGGCGAGGCTGCTCACTCTCGTGCGCCGCTTCCGGCCCGACGTCGTCCACGCGATCGGCGGCGGGCATCTCCTCGCCTACCTCGTCACGCTGCGGCGCCTGCTGGGCGCACCGCTCGTCTTCACCGCCCAGGGGCTCGGGCGGTACGACGCGTACGGCACTCCGCAGCGCGGATCGCCCCTCCGCGCGGGCCTCCGCCGGGTCCTGGCCGAAGGCGACCACGTCACCGCGTGCTCCGCCTACATCCTCGACGGTCTCGCGGAGGTGGGCCCGATCCTCGCGCCGTCGTCCGTGATCCTGAACGGCGTCGAGCCGGCGGACTTCGCCGGACACCCCCCGGAGAAAGGCCTCGAGCGGTCGGTGCTCGCGGTCGGGCGCCTCGTGGATCAGAAGGCGTTCGACGTCCTCTTGGAGGCGTTCCGGTCGGAGCGTCTCGCGGGCCTGAGCCTCGTGATCGCCGGCGACGGCATTGAGCGGGAGCGACTCGAGGCGCAGGCCGCGCAGCCGGAGCTCCGCGACCGCGTCCGGTTCCTGGGCGCCGCGGATCGCGCGCGCATCGCGAGCCTCCTTCACGGTGCGCGCCTGTTCGCCTTCCCGTCGCGCTACGAGCCGTTCGGGATCGCCCTGCTCGAGGCGATGGCCGTCGGCGTCCCGGCGGTGGCCACCGCGACCGGCGGGATCCTCGACTTCGCGCGCGACGAGGAGAACGCCGTTCTCGTCCCCCCGGACGACCCGGACGCGCTCGCCGCCGCCATAGCGCGGGTCGACGCGGACGACGATTTGCGGCAGCGGCTCGTCGCGGGCGGGCGCGAGACCGCCGCCGAGCTCACCTGGAGCCGGCTCGTCGACCGGTACCTGGAAGTCTACATCAGCGCGGCGTCCTGAAGTACGCGTCCACCTGCTCGACGTTGAGCGTGACGTAGAAGGCGAGCGAACCACTCGAGCGGCGGCCGGTCGACGATCGGCCAGTCGTCGTACGGCCGGGCCGGCATGCGCCGCGATCCGCCGCGCCTCGTCGCGGGTGAGCGGCTTGGCCGCCGAGCGCCGCCCCGGCTCTTCCTCGAAGTAGACGTAGGCCAGCTTTTGGCAATTCATCGATCGACCAGGGCGGCGGGAAGCGGCGAGCGGTCACGGCACAACAAAATGAACGATTCAGCCGCCGTGATCCCGATTAAGAAGCTTGCCAAGGCGGCAATCACTATCTCACGCACGGCTATTTCGTAGAGAGGAGAGTGACTTTCAGGCGATGACGCGGAGCCACTGCTCCGGAGTTTACCCGTCGGGGAAGAAGATCACGAAAGTGGGGCGGTGTGTGTCCCGGTGTAGGCTT
>DATKHQ010000352.1:0-1820 GCA_035510175.1 Candidatus Sulfotelmatobacter sp.
TCTCGGGGTGTTTCACGAGATACTCGGCCGCCGCCACGATCTCGGCCACCCCGGACTTGTTGTCCGCGCCGAGCAGCGTCGTCCCCGACGCGGTCACGATGTCGCACCCGCTTTGCTCCTTCAGATGGGGATTGTCCTTGAAGCGGATGACGGCGCTGGGATCGTCCGGAAGGACGAGGTCCTGCCCCTGGTAGTTCTTGTGGACGATCGGCTTGACGTTCGCTCCCGGCATCTCGGGAGAGGTGTCGACGTGCGCGATGAACCCGATCACCGGCACCTTCGCCTTCTTCGTCGTCGCCGGAATCGTGGCGAAGACGTACCCGTGCTGATCCATCGTCGCGTCGGAGAGGCCGATCTCCTTCAGCTCGTGCGCGAGATGGCGCAGCAGGTCGAGCTGCTTGGCCGTCGACGGATACGTCTCCGAGTTCTCGTCGGATTGCGTGTCGAACGTCACGTAGTGGAGGAAGCGGCGAAGCACCGCGTCACGGAGCGTGGAGTCGGCCATGGTCACCTCGAGCGCGCGTGTGGGTTCACCGTGTCACGCTATCCCGAGTGCACTCCACTGTCCAGATCCCTTGTATGTCGTCGGGCGCTGCGCTAGGATGCGTCGTCGCCACGGTACCCACACGCGAGGCGACACGCGGAGTCCCGATGCTGCGTGCCCTGGGCGTGATTCCAGCCCGCTACGCGTCGACCCGGTTTCCCGGTAAGCCCCTCGCACCCCTCGGCAACGGAACCCTCCTCTCCGCCGTGTGGCACGCCGCGATGCGGGCCCGGAGCCTGGCGCGCGTGATCGTCGCCACCGAGGATCGCCGGATCACCGAGGCGTGCGCGGCCCTCGGGGCCGAGGCGATGCTCACCTCTCCGGATCACCCCTCGGGCACCGACCGCGCGGCCGAGGTCGCCCGCCGCGCGGGAGACGCGTTCGAGGTGGTCCTCAACATCCAGGGGGACGAGCCGCTCGTGACGGGCGAGACGCTCGATCGCCTGGTCCGGGCGCTCGACGCGGATCCGGCCCTCGAGATGGCGACCACCGCCGAGCCGGTGACGGAGGCGGCCGATCTCTTCGACCCCGGTGCCGTCAAGGTGGTCCGGGCGGCGGACGGCCGCGCGCTCTACTTCTCGCGCTCGCCGATCCCGTTCCACCGCGGGGAGGCGACCGCTCTCGCCGCCGACTTTTCTCCGGCGCTTTCGCACCGTCCCGGCGGCCTGTCCGGCTACCTCAAGCACCAGGGGCTTTACGCCTACCGCCGCGCCACGCTGTTCCGGCTGACGCAGATGCCCCCGTCCCCGCTCGAGATCGACGAGGGGCTCGAGCAGCTCCGCGCGCTCCAGGCGGGGATCGCGATCCGCGTGCTCGACTCCGATTTCCGGTCGATCGCCGTCGACACCCCCGCCGACCTCGCGCGCGCCGCGCGCCACCTCGCGAGCCAGGAGATCTCCCGATGATCAAGCCGAAGCGGACCGCCAAGTACATCTTCGTGACCGGCGGCGTGGTCTCCTCGCTCGGGAAGGGGCTCGCGTCCGCCTCGATCGGGCGGATCCTCGAGGGACGCGGGTTCAAGGTCGCGCTCCAGAAGCTCGACCCGTACATCAACGTCGATCCCGGCACGATGAGCCCGTTCCAGCACGGCGAGGTGTTCGTCACCGAGGACGGGACCGAGACCGACCTCGACCTCGGCCACTACGAGCGCTTCACCTCGATGACGGCCGACAAGAACACGAACTTCACGACCGGGAAGATCTACAAGAGCGTCATCGAGAAGGAACGCCGCGGCGACTACCTCGGCGCGACCGTGCAGGTGATCCCGCACATCACC
>DATKHQ010000353.1:0-8341 GCA_035510175.1 Candidatus Sulfotelmatobacter sp.
GATGCCGAACGCCAGCAGGAGGTTGTCGTCGGTGTTGACCGGCGCCCCGGCCGCCCACTCCCGCAAGGTCGTCTCGTCGGCGACGAATGTCCCCAGCAAATCGTCGAGGCTGTCGAGGTCGATCTCGGCGAGGCTCCTCCGGATCTCGGGGAGCGTCGCCTCGGCCTTGAAGGCGGCGTAGTCGATGGAGATCGGGTGATTCGTTCCGATCAGGATCGCGTGCTTGTTCTGGAAGTTCGGAGCCCACCAGATCGACACGTGCGGGAAGACCGCGAGCATCGTGTTGACCAGCGTCTTCATCTGGTCTTCCGTGAACCCGTAGATCGGGATCCACGTGGAGAACACCCCGCGGTCGGAGAGATGCTTCCGGCAGAGCTCGTAGTACTCCTTCGTGTACGTGTTGAACGCGATCGTCGGGTGGACGGAGTCGCTCTGCATCACGTCGTCGGTGCGCGGCGTCGTCAGCATGTGATTCCGCGCGTCGTTGAGGATCAGGTTGAACTTCGGGTTCTTCAGGATGCCGTGATTGACGTGGCTGAAGAAGTGGTTCGCGCCGACCTCGGCGGCGACCAGCTCCCCGCAGTCGACGGCCTTGACCCCGTGCTTGGCGATGCAGCTCGACGCCTCGCCCGAGCCGAGTCCGAGGATGAACGCGCGCTCCGCGTCCCGGCCCGTCGACGCCTTGAACAGCAGGAGCGGAATGTGCCCCTGGACCTTCTGCGTCGTCCGGAGCACGGGAGGATCCCCCGCCACCGACACCCCGTCGACCTCGATGTCGCGGTAGCGGACGCCGTCGTACGGGTGCTCCCCCATCTCGGTCACGGTGATCGTGCCGTCGACGCTCTCTCCGAAGTAGAGGATCCGATCCCCTTCGGTGAAGAGCCT
Source organism: Candidatus Sulfotelmatobacter sp. (assembly GCA_035510175.1). GTDB lineage: Bacteria > Acidobacteriota > Polarisedimenticolia > Polarisedimenticolales > DASRJG01 > DASRJG01. Next base: position 886 of record DATKHQ010000353.1, read on the forward strand.
GGAGAACTTCTTGCCGTAGAGCACGGGCGGCACTTTCCAGCCGGCGGCCGAGTGCGCCACGCCACCGATCAGCGCCGCCCCCGCCAAGAGCGTCGCGAGGCGGGCGGGCAGACGGGTCACGTTCGCCAGCAGAAACAGCGTCCCGAGCACGACGTTCACGCCGGCCACGAGCGCGATCCCCTTCACGACTCCGAACGCGGGCGCGATCGCGAAGCCGGCGAGGACCGAGCCCGCGACGCAGCCGACGGTGTTCGCCGAATAGAGCGAGCCGATGCTCCGCCCGAGACCCGAGAGGCTCCGCGTGAACGCCTTGGCGATCGCCGGGAAGGCGATACCCATCAGGATGCACGGGACGACCATGACGAGCGCGGAGACGACGATGCCGGGTCCCGCGAACGCGCTCCACCCCCGCCCGAACCGGCGCGTCAGGAGCCCGTAGATCCCGCCCAGGGCGCTGAACTCGAAGAGCGTCAGGAACGCGGCCGCTCCGATGGCGAGCTGGAGCATCCCGAGCAGGAGGACCGGGCGGCGCGCGCGCTCGAAGTACCGCGCGTAGAGCAGGCTCCCGATCGCGGAGCCGAGCAGGAAGCTCGTCAGCATCGTCGGAAACGCGTAGAGGGACGACGGGAAGAAGAACGAGACGCTGCGCGTCCACAACACCTCGTAGGCGAGCGCGCAGAAGCCCGAGACCGCCGAGCCGTAGTACAGGAGACGCATCGTCCTCGCGTCGGGCATCCAGCCGGCGGGCGTGCGCGCGTCGCTCCCGGCGTCCCGCGCCTCCGGCTCCGCCGTCGTCGAGGCCGCCGGCTCGCGGCGGTCGATCGCGTACGCGAGGGCGGCGAGAGCCAGATTGACCGCGGCGGCCCCCCAGAGGGTCGCGCGCGTGCCGATCGACGGCATCAGGACGAATCCGGCGAGGAAACACCCGGCCACGCCTCCGAGCGTGTTGATCCCGTACAGCGCTCCGGCCGCCGAGCCCACGCGATCGAGCCGCCGCACGTAGGACCGGCTGATCAGCGGGAGCGTGCCGCCCATCAGGGCCGCGGGGATCGCGAGCACCGCGGCGCACAGGAGAAACCGGATGACCGCGATCGTTCCCGGCGCGGGCTCGAAACGGACGGCGATCCACGCGAACGTGACCATCAGTCCCGAAGCGATCGCCGGGAACACGAGCGCGAAGGCCCCCACGGCGGCTTCGAGGGCGGCATAGACGCGCAGCGGCCGAGCCGTCCGGTCCGCGTAGCGCCCGAAGAGGTAGCTGCCGAGCGCCAGTCCGCCCATGAAGGCGCTCAGGATCGTCGCGGTCGCGTACGTGGTGATCCCGAAGACGAGGCAGAGCATCTTCTGCCACACGGTCTCGTAGACGAGCCCGCAGGCTCCCGATGCGAAAAAGATGGTCAGGATCGCCGCCGGCGCTCCGCGCGCACCGGCGGCAAGCGGCTTGCCGTCGGACCCGGACATCCCCCACCCCCCTCGAGCAGGGGAAGTGTACTGCGAGAGCCGCGCTAATTCAGTAAACTCCGAACATCGGCATGAAGATCGCGGTGTTCGGCACCGGCGCCGCCGGAGGGTACTTCGGCGGGCGCCTCGCCGCCGCGGGCGAGGACGTGGCGTTCCTCGCGCGCGGGAGGCAGCTCGAGGCGCTGCGCCGGTCCGGGCTCTCGATCGCGAGCCCCAAGGGGGACGTCCGCCTCGACAGGGTGGCCGCCAGCGGCGATCCCGCGGAGATCGGACCGGTCGACGTGGTGCTGTTCGGCGTCAAGCTCTACGACGCCGCCGGCGCCGCGGCGGCGCTTGGTCCTCTGCTCGGACCCAACACGGCGGTGGTGACGATGCAAAACGGCGTCGAGGTCGTCGAGATCGTGTCCCGCCACGTCGGCGCGGAGCACGTCGTGGCCGGTGCGGCCTACATCATGGCCTCGATGACCGAGCCCGGGCGGATCCGGCACGTCGGAGCCGACACGCTCCTGTTCGGAGAGCGCGACGGGAGCCGGTCTGCGCGATTGGCGGCGCTCGAGGCGGCCGGCAATCGCGCGGGCTTCAAGGCCACCTTGAGCCCGACGATCGAGCTGGACCTCTGGGTCAAGTTCGTGAGGCTCGCGACCTGGGCGGGCATGACCGCCGTCACGCGATCGCCGATGGGCGTCCTGCGGTCCGACCCCGCCCTCGACGGGATGATGCACGCCGCGCTCGAAGAGGCGATCGCCGTCGGGCGCGCGCGCGGCATCCCGCTGCCGGCCGATCTGCGGGCCGAAACTGATGCGCTCGTCGCCCGGTTCCCCGACGAGGCGAAGTCCTCCATGCTCGAGGACCTCGAGCACGGCCGGCGTCTCGAGCTTCCGTGGCTGTCCGGCGCGATCGTGAGGATGGGGCGCGAAGCGGGGGTGCCGACGCCGGTTCATTCGTTCATCGCGGCCGCGCTCGGACCATTCGTTGACGGCCGTCGCTGACCGGCCGCCGGGCGCGGGCGAGGGCCCCTCGCTCCTCGCGCTGGCCTGGGTCTTCCTTCGTCTCGGTACGACGGCGTTCGGCGGCCCGGCCGCGCACATCGCGATGATGCGCGAGGAGTTCGTCGAGCGGCGGAAGTGGTTGACGGATGCGCGGTTCCTCGACCTGATCGGCGCCGCGAACCTGATCCCCGGACCGAACTCGACCGAGGTGGCGATCCACGTCGGGCACGCGCGCGGCGGCTGGCGCGGGCTCCTGGTCGCGGGGACCTGCTTCATCCTCCCCGCCGCGTTCCTCGTGTGGGCGCTCGCGCGAGTTTACGTCCGCTACGGAAGCCTGCCGGAAGCGCGCTCTGTTCTCCACGGCGTCACGCCGGTGATCATCGCGATCGTCGTGCGGGCGCTGTGGACGCTCGGGCACACCGCCGTGAAATCGGCGTGGCTCGGCGCGCTGGCGGGGGCGAGCCTCCTCGCCGTCGTCCTCGGCGTGGACGAGATCGCCGTTCTTCTCCTCGCGGGGCTTGTGGGGGGGATCGTCGCGCGAGGTCGCGCGCGGGCCGCACGCGGCCTAGGCGCCTTCGGGGCCGCGATCCCCCTGGCCGGAGGAACCGGCGCCGCCGGTGCCTTCGCGATGGCGAAACTCTTCCTGGTCTTCCTGAAGGCGGGCGCGCTCCTCTTCGGCAGCGGATACGTGCTCCTCGCCTTCCTGCGTGCCGACCTCGTCACCCGCCTCGGCTGGCTCACCGAGCGGCAGCTGCTCGATGCGATCGCGGTCGGCCAGGTGACGCCGGGGCCGGTGTTCACGACCGCGACGTTCATCGGATACGTGCTGGGCGGCACGCGGGGATCGGTGATCGCGACGCTGGGGATCTTCCTTCCCGCGTTCGTCTACGTCGCGGCGAGCGCTCCCCTGCTTCCACGCCTGCGGCGCTCGAAGACGGCGGCGGGCGTACTGGACGGCGTCAACGTGGCCTCCCTCGCGCTGATGCTCGCCGTCACCTGGCACCTGGCCCGCGCCGCGATCGTCGACTGGCCCACCGGAGCGCTTGCCGTCTTCAGCCTCGTCCTGCTCGGCCTCACGCGGATCAACTCCGTGTGGCTCGTGCTCGCCGGGGGGCTCGTGGGATACGCGCTCTGGCGCTGAATCGGTGTGGGGCCGTCGTTTTTCGGACGTTCTAGGTGGATTCTCCGGTCGATCCCCGGGGAATCCCCGATGGGGGGGCCTCGCCCCCATTCCTATTGTAAAGCGCGTGGTCCATGGGTCGCGCCGGTAACCCCCCCGTTGCGACGCGTCCCTCGGAGAGCGGCACTCCGTCGTGGAGTGCCGCTCGTCCGAAAACGCCGTGCTGGATCCCTAGCCCGAGGCCTCGCCGCCCAGGTGGACGACCTGCTGCGGAAGCGGGATGTCGATCCCGGCGTCGTGAAGCGCCTTGTTGACCCTCACGGTGGTGTCGCTCTTCAGGCGTGTCCAGCTGTCGAAATCGGACGTCCAGAGGAACAGCGAGAAGTCGAGCGAACTCGGTCCGAAGGCGCGGAACAGCGCGAACGGCGCGGGATCGGCGAGCACGCCGGACTCTCCCTTGACCGCGTCCGTCAGGATCGTCATCACCCGCTCCGGGTCGGTTCCGTAGGCCACGCCCACCTGGATCTCGATCCGCCGGCTGCGGTTCGTCAGCGTCCAGTTGATCAGGTGGCTCGACACGAGCGTGCCGTTCGGAACGATCACCTCGGCGCCGTCGAAGGTCTCGATCGTGCTCGCGCGAACGCCGATGTGGCGCACCCGTCCGGACAGCCCGCTGACCTCCACGGCGTCGCCGATCTGGATCGGCCGCTCGAACATGATGATCAGGCCCGAGACGAAGTTGTTGACCACGCTCTGGAGGCCGAAGCCGATGCCGACGCCGAGCGCGCCGAAGACGACCGTGAGCCGGTCGATCGGAATCCCGGCGACGGCCAGCGCGAGGAGGAAGCCGAGCGAGATCACGCCGTACCGCATGAGCATGGTGAGCGTGTCCGGAACCCCGCGGGGGAGCTGGACACGCGGGTAGACGTCCCCCTCGAGCACCATCCGGATCGCACGTGAGACGACGATCGAGACGTACACGGTCGCCACGAAGATGAGCGCGGTCGCGAAGGAGAACCGGAAGTCGCCGACGCCCCAGCGCCTGACCAGGAGCTCGCCAAGCGCCGCCTTCACGAGGGGAAGCAGGTCGGCCGAGGCCAGGACGACCATGACGAACGAGAGCATCATCGCCGCGTCGATCGCGAGCGAGACGCGTCTCAGGATGAGATCGCCGTGGAGCGCCACGGTATGGAGCACCTGAAGCTCCCGGGAGCGGATGAGCAACTCCGCGGTCCCGCGGAGCAGAAGGGCCGCGGTGTACAGGACGACGCCGGCGTACGACACGTTGACGACGGTGGCGGTGAGCAGCCGCGAGAGCGAGACGTTTCCGGCCACATTCGAGACGAGGGAAACCGCAAGCGCGACGACCGCGAGCCGGCTCGAGCCCCTCAGCACGCGCCACCATCCCGGCGCCACGAGCGCCGGAAGCGGCGCGGACCTCCGGAAGGTCCAGACCACGGCGGCTGCGCTGAGGACGGTCAAGCCGAGAAGCACGATCCGCTCGAGGAACGTCCCGGCCCAGGTCGATTCCCAGATCCGCTCGGCGACGAACAGGGTCGCCAGCGTGTAAAGCGCCCCGCGGACGCGGGGCTCCACGATGCCCTTCATCAGGACGACCACCGGAAGAGACAGCAGGATCGAGTTCAGCTCGTAGAGCGCCAGCGGCGCGCGCGGGTGGATCCAGCGCCCGCACAGGAGCGCGACGAGGCACGCCCCGAGTATCGGCCGCTGGACGAGGCGCGCGACGGCGATCACTCCCTTGGAGCTCGCAGGCCAGGCGTGGCTCCTGGGGCGGAGCCTGAAAAACCCGATCAAGACCAGGAGCGTGAGCACGATGTGGAGCTGGAACGCGCGGGACTCCCGGGCCGCGTACTGGCGGAGGGCGCGCACGTTCTCGTCGAGCGTCGCGGAGATCTCCGTCGAGAGCGGCTGCGAGCTGCTCGGCGGCTGCCGCGCCTTCCAGATCGGGGGGCTGTCGGTCTTGAGGAGCGACTTCCGCTCCTCGCGGAGCGCTCCGGCGATCGTGTCGAGGGCGTCCTCGACGTCGAGGCTCGCCGCCGATGTCCGGCTCTGGAGGAGGAGGACCTTGTCGATCTCGGCGTGAAGCCCGTCCTCGACCTCGGCAATGGAGGCCAGCACCGCATGCGCCCGCTCGCGGATGTCGGGCGGCGCGCCCTCGCGGACGAGCGCGGCCTCGGTCCCGGTCCACGTATCCTTGGTTTCCTTGAGGGTTGCCCGGGCGGCGGTGAGCGCGTCGAGCCGCGCGCCCGTGGCCTCCATCCAGCCGTTGAGAAGCTCCCCGTCAAGGCGCCACTCGAGGCCCAGGCTGCGCAGCGCGCGGGCGGTCTGCTGCCGCGGGTCGCGCGTGCGCATCCAGTCCTTGAGCGACTCGATCGATTCGAACACGGGCGTCGCGCTCGCTCCGATCGTGTCCATTTCGCGGGTGCGGTTGACGAGCGACCGGACGCTCCGGATCCGCGTCTCGGCGGCGATCGCGCCGCGGGGCACCTCGGACGCGGGAAGTGCTGTGGGCGCGGCGGGGACGGGAGCGGTCGCCGCGGTCGCTGCGGGCGCCGCCACGGAAGGCGCCGCACTCGGCGCAGGTGCCGCGGGCGGCGGAGCCTGCCCGGCGCACCCGCAGAGAGCACCGACGAGCATTACAAACGCGAGCACCCCGGCCGGCCGGCTTGTCATGAGCATTCAGTCGATCATCGACCATCCCCCCGCACGTCCTCAAGAGGTATCGTCGAAGAGACTGCCCTGGGCCGCCGTTCGCCGCAAACTTCGCGCGTGTCTCCACGTTTCCACCCATTTCTCACGATGGCCGCCCCTGTCGCGCGCCCTGCTCGATCCCGCTGCTCACCGCAGGAACGACAGCAGCACCTCGAGGCAGATCAGAGCCACGATGGCGACCTCGAGCAGGACGAGGCGGCGGTCGCGGGCGACGCCCAGGAGCAGCTCGAGCGCGTCCTGCACGGCGCGCAGCTTGCTCTCGAGCGCGGCGAAACGGTCCCCGAGGTCGAACTCGGCGCGGATGTCGTCGTAGATCCTGTCCATCGCCGGATCGTCCCAGGTGGCGTCCGGCTTGTCGAGCAGGTGAAGGGTCGAGAGGACCTCGCTCCGGCGGCCGACGGCCTCGCCGATGAAGCGGTGGAGCGGACGCGTGCGCAGCGGCACGATGCCGCGCCGCTCGAGCTGCTCGAGCAGCTCGCGCGTCCTCGCGAACAGCTTCTCGACGATCCTCTCGTACGTCTCCATCGCGGCGCTCTGCGCGACGATCAGGGCGACGACCGCGGCACGCGTCGAGACGAGCCGGTCGACGACGAGCCGTCCCTGCACCATCCCGACGCGCGCTCCCGCTTCCTCCGACACGTTGAACTCCTCGCGCACGACGTCCGGGACGAGGCGTGGATGCTCCCGGCGCAGCGTGCCGAGAAGCGCGTCCCGCCGATCGGGGAGCACGTCCCGGAAGACGACCGCGCCGAAGGGAAACGCGAACACCTCCCCCCCTTCGGGGAGGACGGCGTGGAGCCCGTGCGGGAAGGCGCGCGGACCGGGAAGGAGCGGGGCCAGCCAGTCGAGCGGGAGGTCGTCGACGAAGGCGACGGCGACGAACGTGTGCGTCCGGGCCGCTTCGGGTCTGGGGATCATGGAACGGCCTCCGACGAAGATTATGCGCGAGCGGCGTCCGGCTCAAACCCCCGCCGCGACCACGCTTCCGGCGACGCCGGATTCTCCGCGATCCAGGAGGCGCCGCCGGAACCGCAGGTGTCTCCGGCGGGTCAGCTCCACGAGCGGCCGCCACGCCGCGTGGACGGCGCCGTGGCGAATCAGGAACCGCCAGATCGGGTTCGAGCGCTTGTACAGGTACGACATCGCCAGATAC
>DATKHQ010000354.1:0-20076 GCA_035510175.1 Candidatus Sulfotelmatobacter sp.
AGAACGCGACCCCGCCGGTATAGAAGACTCCCCCCGCGATCAGCCAGGCCGCGGACGCCTTGGGCAGCGCGGAGAAGACCTGCTTGGCCGCGAGCATCCCCACCCAGCCCATCGCCACGTAGAACGCGGTCGAAAGTCCCGGACGCGGGACGTGGCTCACCGCCTTGACGATCAGGCCGAGCGCCGCCATCGACCAGACGACCCCGAAGAGGGTCCAGCCGAGGGGGCCGCGAAGCACGCCGAGAGTGAACGGCGTGTAGGTGCCCGCGATCAGGAGGTAGATCGCCCCGTGGTCGAAGAATCGGAAGAAGCGCTTGAACCGGCCGATCGGGAGCGCGTGGTAGAGCGTGGAGGCGGTGTACAGCAAGATGATCGTGGCCGCGAAGATCGAGGCCCCGACGACGCGCCCGGCATCGCCGTGACGCACGGCGTCGATGATCAGGAGCGGCGCCGCGGCGATCGCGGCGAGAAGTGCCGCGCCGTGGCTGACCGCGTGAGCGATCTCCTCGCCGAAGGTGTAGCGCTCGGTGGTGTCCATCGCCTGAATCCTACGCACGTTGGGGACATTCTGCTTTTCCATCTCCTGGGGTGTTCCCTATTCTTCGCAGCGAGGCGGACCCCAGGAGATGAAAAAGCAGAATGTCCTCAGCCGGCCTAGAACCGGAGCGAGAGGCAGCTCAAGCCGCCGTCCAGCTTCCGGAACTCGCTCATCGCGAGGGCTACGACGTCGTACCCCAGCCCGCGCAGGCGCGCCTCGAGCAGCGGGTGGCCGGATGCGATCAGCAGAACGTCGTTCACGCGGACCGCATTCGCCGCGTATGCCTCGTCCGGCTCGACCGTCACGAGAGGGAGGCCCGCGATCTCCGGAAGCGTTGCGATCGCCGGAGCGCAGGCGAACCGTCCGTCCCCAAGGAACGCGAATCCACTCTTCAGGTGGAGCAACCCGGGGACCGGACGGAGGTCCACGATGGTCATGTGCTGCCCGAGGGGCTCGAGGATCCGCGCGAGCTGCGCCGCCCCGGCCTCGTTGGTGCGCGCGGTCAGGCCGATGAACGTCCGGTCCTCGGCGTCGCAGACGTCTCCGCCGTCGAGGGTACCGGGAGGCTCTATCGTCGCGAGCGTCGGTACCAAGGTCTCGAGCCAACCGCGCACGTAGCCGACCTCGCCCCGGCGCACCGGGGCTCCGGGGTGCGTGTAGATCGCGCCGGCTCGCGTGACCACCGCGACGTCCTCGACGAAGCAGCCGTCGGGGAATTCTTCGGCCGCGGGGATCCGGGTCAGGCGCAGCCCCGCGTGCTGGAGCGCGGCGCAGTAGCGCTCGTGCTGGGTTTCGGCGACCGTCAGATCCGGCGGTCCGAGCTGTGCCTTCGTGATTCCCGCGGCGAAGGTCGACGAAGGACGGCAGACGACGGCCCGTGTGAATCGCGCGGCGTCCACGTCACTCCTTGTCGGCGCCGGACTGCTCGAGATGGAATCGGTGGAGGACCTGGTGGATGACGGGCGCCAGCATCACCCCCGCGAGCACCAGGAACACCACTCCCGAGAAGAGCGCGTACACACCCGCCAGCCATTTCCCGGCGGTGCTCTTGATCGGATCGACCGGGCCCATCCCGCCGAGCAGCATCGCGGCGTTGAGGAACGAGTCGGGCCAGGGGAGCCCCTCGACGTAGTGGTAGATCGCCATCCCGAGAAAGAGGGCGAATGCGCCCAGAGGGAAGAGCACGAGCGCCCGGCGGCTCATCAGCCCGACGAGGTGCCAGGAGCGCCGAGTCGCATTCCGGTTGATGTGGTCCACGCCACCTCCGGCGCGAAAGACTGCCATCCCCCGCCTTCGCAAGCAAGGCGGTCCCGATGAGTCCCCATCGGTTTGCTATCCTCGCGCCCACGCCGCCCGACGAGGCCTCCGGACGAAAGGACTCCCCCTTGCCCACCCGCCGCGCCAAGCGACCTGTCCCGCCGGTCCCGAAACCCTCGCTCGATCCGGTCTTCCGCCCGCGCTCGGTGGCCGTGATCGGCGCTTCGCGGCGGCGGCAGACGATCGGGCGCGAGATCCTCTCGAATCTGGTCGGCTCCGGGTTCACCGGCGCCGTCTACCCGGTCAACCCGACCGCGGACTCGATCAACTCGATCCGCTGCTACCGCTCGATCCGGGAGGTCCCGAAGCCGGTCGACCTGGCGATCGTCGTCGTCCCCAAGGACCTGGTGCTCGGCGTCGTCGAGGCGTGCGGGCGGGCCGGTGTCAAGGGGCTCGTGGTCATCACCGCGGGATTCAAGGAGGTCGGCGCCGCCGGGGCCGCGCTCGAGGAGAAGCTCAAGTCGAAGCTCCGGAAGTACGGCATGCGGATGGTCGGCCCGAACTGCATGGGCGTGGTCAACACCGATCCCGAAGTGCTTCTCAACGCGACGTTCGCCGCGGCGGCCCCGGTCCGGGGAAACGTGGGGTTCGTCTCCCAGTCCGGGGCGCTCGGCGAGGCGATCCTCGCGGACGCCGCGGACAACGGCCTGGGCGTCGCGATGTTCGCCTCGATGGGAAACAAGACCGACGTCTCCGGCAACGACCTCCTCGAGTACTGGGAGGACGACCCGGCGGTGGGCGCGATCCTGATGTACCTGGAGTCGTTCGGAAACCCGCGGCGGTTCACCCAGATCGCCCGGCGGGTCACGCGCAAGAAGCCGATCGTCACCGTGAAGGCCGGCCGCACCGCCCAGGGCGCGCGGGCCGCCTCCTCGCACACCGGCTCGATCGTCGGGCTCGACATCGCGTCGGAATCGCTCCTCGAGCAGTGCGGGGTCCTGCGCTGCTCCACGATGCAGGAGATGTTCACGCTCACGCAGGCGCTCGCCAACCAGCCGCTCCCCGCCGGAAACCGGATCGCGATCGTCACGAACGCCGGGGGCCCGGGAATCTTGTGCACCGACGCGCTCATCGCGAGCGGCTTGACGCTCGCCGAGCTCCGCCCGAAAACCCGGGCGGCCCTTGCGAGAATCCTCCCCGCGGAGGCGTCCACGCGGAACCCCGTGGACATGATCGCCTCCGCCGACGGGGCGCGGTATCGCGCCGCGCTGTCCGTGGTCCGGAAGGATCCCGGCGTCGACGGGATCGTCGTGATCTTCGTCTCGCCGATCACGATCGACGCGTTCGAGGTGGCGGAGGCGATCGCCGGGGCCGCCGACGGATCGAAGCCGGTCCTATCGGTCTTCATGGGGAAGCAGCGCAACGAGGAAGGGGCCGCGTGGCTGCGCGGGCATCGCGTCCCGGTCTACCGGTTCCCCGAGGACGCCGCCGCCGCGATGGCCGGGCTCGACCGCTACCGGCAGCTCCGCGACCGGCCGATCGGGCGGATCCGCGCCTTTGGCGTCGATACCGCGCGAGCGCGCCGCGCGATCGCCTCCGCGCGGCGGGCGGGACGGACGCTGCTGACCTCACGCGAAGTTGCGGAGGTCCTCGCCGCGTACGGATTCCCACTCGCGCCGTCTCGGATCGCGACGACCGCGGGGGACGCGATCGACGCCGCGGTGGAGATCGGCTACCCGGTCGTGCTCAAGGTGGCCTCGGAGAAGATCTCGCACAAGTCCGACGTCGGGGGCGTCAAGGTCGACCTGCGGAACGCGGACGAGGTCGCGCGCGCCTTCCGAGACATCACCGCGCGCGTGCGGGGTGAGGATGCCCGGTGCGCCGTCTCGGTGCAGCGAATGATCCAGGGGGGACGAGAGGTCATCCTCGGCATGACCCGCGACGCGAACTTCGGGCCGGTCCTGATGTTCGGGCTCGGCGGGATCTTCGTCGAGATCATGAAGGACGTCGCGGTCCGTCTGCACCCGCTCACCGACGCGAACGCGCGCGGGATGATCGAGCGCATCAAGGGGTATCCGCTCCTCTCCGGCGCTCGCGGCGAGAAGGCGGTCGATCTCGCCTTCCTCGAGGAGTGCCTCCTGCGGCTGTCCCAGCTGGTGGGGGAGCTCGAGGACGATCTCGCGGAGCTGGACGTCAATCCGCTGATCGTGACCGGCTCCGCGGCGACGTCGTTCGTGGTGGACGCGCGGGTCGCGCTCGCCGGACGGGCCTAGAGCCGACGGCGCGGGGGAGCCGGCGGGGGACGCCGGCTCTCCCGCGCTCTTGGGGGAGGCTAGAGTTGGTCCTCGGGCGTGGGGGCGGTTTCGAGGTCCTCAGGGCCGGCAGGGGCCGTCGGACCTCCGGTGCCCGGAGCCATCGCTCGCCTCATCGGCCGAAGATCCTTCATCTTCGTCTGCTGGTCCGGCGTCAAGAGGTTCTTGACCCGGATCATCATTCCGAGATGCGCGGTCTTGATCTGGTTCTCGAGATCGATGGCGCGCGAGGCCGCGGCGAGCGCCGCCGCCTCGTCGACCTGGGGCTTTTCGAGAAGCCCGCGGAGGTCGGCCACGGCCGCGCGGACCGCGTCTTGCGCCCAAGCGACCTTGTCGTGCGTGTCGCCGATTTCCTTGGCGATCGCCGTCACCTGGGCGTCGGTGAGCCCCAGCGCCGTACGGTTTCGAAGGACCGCCTCCGGGGGATACACGTTGCCGCCGAGCAGTCCCATAATTCCGCGCCCTCCGGCGCGCATGCCCGGGCCGTTCGGGGCGGCGAGGGCCACGCTCGCGGCGAGCATCACGGTTCCGATCAGGATTCGCTTGAGCATCGAACTCTCCTTCATGGCCGGTCCGCAGGGGGTTCGGACCGGGAATCGAGGCTGTCTACTTCGAGGAACGTGTCGGTCGGCGCCGACCAAGACGACATCTCCTGCGCCTGTGAGATGGCGTTGTCGAGGGGGACGTCGGCGTGGCGCGCCGGGAACAGGATCATCACACCGGCGACCGCGGCGGCGAGGGCGAGTCCCCCCGCGGCCCAGGCGCCGGCGAGCCGGATGGTGGAGCGCGGCGATTCGGTCGCGCGCGGACGGCGCAGTAGGGTGCGATACCCCGGAGCGCCTTCGAGGTCCGCGTCGCGCAGCGCGTCGAAGCTGCGCTGGATGTCGCGGTCGTCGGAGAATCGGTGATTCATCGGTAGGCCTCGGCGGGCAGGAGCAGGCGCAGCCGCGCCTTTCCCCGCTCGTAGTGGACGCGCGCGGACCCGACGGAGATTCCCGTCACGTCCGCGGCCTCCTCGATTGTCATCCCTTGATAGAACACGAGGTGCAGGATCTCGCGCTGCCGGCCCGACAAGTGCTTGAGCGCCCGAGCCACCGCCTGCGCCCGCTCGGATGCCGCGACCGGCGTGAACGGGTCGGGGGGAGGCTCCGGGACCGCGCGCTGCACTGCGAAACGGGCGAGAAAGCGGCCCGTCATCCATTCCCGCCGGCGCTCGGACGCCGCGGTTCTCCGGATCACGGAGAACAGCCACGTCTTGAGCGAGGATCGGCCGTCGAAGCGGGCCGCCCCCGCGAGCACGCGCAGGTAAGCGTTTTGGAGGACCTCCTCGGCAAGCGCGCGATCGCGGCGGCAGCAAGCCAGAGCCCACCCGAAAGCCAGCGGATGAAGCTCCTCCAGCTCGTCCTCGAGCGTGCGTGCGGCGGGGCGTTCCACCATCGCTTCCATACATGATATTCGTGGCTTTCGGGCGTCACCCATATGACCGTCCCGGCCTAGAGCGGAAAGCGCTGGCCCTCCGCAGCAATTGCGAACCCGGCCGCCCGAACGCGCTCCGCGGCCGCGCTTTTCGGGTCGACGGTATCGTTCGAGTGGTTGAGGTGGGTGAAGTATACGGCGACGCGCTTCGAGCGCACGGGCTCCTCGAGCAGGCGCATCGTGTCGCCGATGAGCGGGTGTCCGATCTTCGAGACGTCCCTCCCGGGAAGCTCGTCCGCCGATCCGAACGTCCCGTCGAGCAGCGCAACGTCGCATCCCTCGAGGGCTCGCGTCAGGGGCGGATCCCAGGCCGACCACCCGTCGGTATCCGGGACGTAGAGAAGGGTCCTGCGCGGACCTTCGATCCGGTACCCGACCGTGTCGGAGTCCTCGTCGCGGTGCGGAACCGCGAGCGGGATCACGCGCACTCCGTGGTCGAGGGGCACGCTCGCCCCGTAAGCGGTCTCGCGCAGGTCGATCTCCTCGCGGGCGACCATCCGCGCCCACGGTCCGTTCGTCCGCAGATAGCCGGAAAGGCGAGGCGTGGCGTAGACCGGCAAGTGCCGCGTGTGGACCGCCTCGAAGCCGAACAGAGCGAGACCGAGGATGTGGCCGGCATGCGCGTGCGTGAGCAACACGCCGTCGACCGGCGCCCGATCGACGGAGCCGCGGGGGTGCGAGCCGACGGCCGGGAGCGCGTCGATCTGCTCGCGAATATCCGGAGTGGCATCGATGAGATATCTACGGCCGGTTGCGGGGACGATCAAGGCCAGCGACGCCACACGTCGTCGAAGCGCCGGATTTCGCCGCGCCGCCTCGCAGCGGACGCAGGTGCAGGCGACGTGCGGGAGACCGCCGTCCTGCGCGGTTCCGAGAACCAGGACGTACGGGCCCTCGTCGGGCGCGGCAGGCGAGGGCGCTCCCCCGGCGCACCCGGCGCACCAGGCCGCGAGCAGGATCGCCGGGAGAGCCCTCACCGCACGATCAGCGCGCGAGGATCCAATCGGCGATCGCGTTCGGGACGCTCGGTTCGACATGGCCCGGAATCCCATACTCGGCCCCGCTCGAGCGCCCTTCGACCCTCATGAAGAGGTGATTGAGGCTCGCGAAGCTCTGGTAGGCCACGCGCCCGCCGGCGTCCCCGACCGACGACTTGAGCGCGTTGAAGTCGAGGTCCTTGCGGACCTGGATGTCCTCGTCCCCCTGGAGCACGAGGATCGGCAGCTTCGAGTCCTTGACCGACTTCGTCACGTCGATCGCGAGCAGCTCGCGCCAGTACGCCGCCGGCGCGCCCAATACCGCCGGAGCATCGGCGCGCTTGGGGTCGCGGATCGCCGCGAATTGGTCCTTGATCGTCTTCGTCTGCTCGGCGATCTCGTCCTCGCTCCGCCCGGTGAGCTTCGCGCCGAAGGCGAGCTGGTCGATGATCATCGCGTCGATCGGCCGGACGCCTGGGGCCATCAGGACGAGGCCGCGGAGCCCGTCGTTCTGCCCGCCGATGGTCGGCGCCAGCATCGCCCCTTCGGAGTGCCCCAGCACGAACACGCGCTCGGGATCGACCCCCGGCGAGGCTCCGAGCAGCTTGATCGCGGCGGCGGCGTCCTCGAAGTACTCCGCGGCGAGCGTCGCTTTCGCCTTGGACTTGAGGGCGTGGGTCCGCTTGTCGAAACGCAGCGTGGCGATGCCGCGGTCGGCGAGGCCGCGCGCGATGTCCTGGAACGGCTTGTTCGGTCCAATCGTCTCGTCGCGGTCGTTCGGGCCGGACCCGGAGAGCAGGACGACTCCCGGCACCGGCTTCTCGCGCTTCGGAACCAGGAGGACCGCGGGAAGCTCACCCGCCGGTCCCTTGACCGTGACCTCGACCTCGCGGGGGTCCGCGCCCTTCTGCGTCGAGGCGAACGTCTTCTCCGCGGGGGCCGGGGCGGACGCGAACCCCGCGCGGACGATCGTCAGCTTCTGCAGGGGAACCTCGACGCGGAGGAGCGCGCCGTCCGAGGCGCGCGCGAGGAGATCCTCCGTGAGGTTCGCCACCGTGATCCGGTAGGCGCGCGTCGCCACCGGCTTTCCGTCGAGTGTCGCGGTGCCGTCGGCGAGCCGCTTCACCACGGCGGGGATCGACTGCACCACCTGCGGCACCAGCAAGGAGAACGAGCGCTCGCCCCCGGGACCGAGATCGCCGAGGGTCCGCGTGTACAGGTCGAGGTGCGAGGCGAAGTTGTTGTCGAGGAGGACGTACGGCGCCTTGACGGCGATCGGCTTCGTGCTCATCGGGCTGTCGCCGCCCTTGGAGAAGATCCCGACGGAGACTCCGTCGTCCGTGGGCGTGGTCTTGAGCGTGAGCTGCTGACCCGGGGCGTCGATGTCGAGGACGTAGGAGATCAGCGTTCCGTCGGGCTTCAGCTTCAGGTCCTGGGTCAGCGCCGCCTGCCCGCCGGGGATCGTGAGGTGAACCGCGCTCGTGAGAGTCCGCCCCTCGACGGTGGTGGCGACCGCGGCTTCCTCCGTTCCCAGGTCGTCGCCGCCGATCGTGAGCTTGTAGGTCGTTTTCGCGGAGGCGTCCGGCGCCGGCTTTGCGGCCGTCCCCGCGTCCGCGGCGAGGCAGGATCCGCCCAGGGCGACCCCGAAAGCGAGTGCGAGCATCGGTCTCATCGCGCATCCTCCCCGTCGTTCGGCCGGCACCACTCCGCGCGGCCGGGCCGGACGGACGCCGACACCGCAGTATACAAACCGGGGGGGCGGCTCCCGCGCGTGCGCGGCGCAGGCTACACTGCCCGGTCGACTCCGGAGACCGTTCATGGCCCCACCGATCGTGACCGGGACGACGATCTTGTGCGTCAGGCACGACGCGCACGTCGCGATGGGCGGCGACGGGCAGGTGACCGTCGACCGGACGGTCGTCAAGCACGGCGCCCGGAAGGTGCGGCGCCTGGCCGGCGGCAGCGTCCTCGCGGGATTCGCCGGAGGGGCCGCCGACGCGTTCGCGCTGCTCGGCCGGTTCGAGGACAAGCTCGCCGCGCATCAGTCCCAGCTCGACCGAGCCTCCGTCGAGCTGGTGCGCGAATGGCGCACCGACCGGGCGCTCCGGCGCCTCGAGGCGATGCTGCTCGTCGCCGATGCCCGCAGCACGTTCCTGCTCTCGGGGACCGGCGACCTGATCGAGCCGGACGACGGCGTGATCGCCATCGGCTCGGGATCGGTCGCCGCGATCGCCGCGGCCCGCGGGATCCTCGTCTCCGGCGGGCTGGGCGCGTCCGCGATCGTCACTGCCGCGCTGAAGATCGCGGCCTCGCTGGATCTGTACACCAACGACGCGCTGACGGTCGAGGAGCTGTAGCCGCCGTGGTCTTCTACATGCCCGGCAAGGTCGAAGCTGCTCCGGGGCCGGACGATCTGACCCCGCGGCAGATCGTCGTGGAGCTCGACCGGCACATCGTCGGCCAGGCGGCCGCCAAGCGCGCCGTCGCGATCGCGTTGCGGAACCGGCTCCGCCGGCAGAAGCTGCCGCCGGCGCAGGCGGAGGAAATCCTCCCGAAGAACATCCTGATGATCGGCCCGACCGGAGTCGGCAAGACGGAGATCGCCCGCCGCCTCGCCAAGCTCACCGGCAGCCCGTTCCTCAAGGTCGAGGCCTCGAAGTTCACGGAGGTCGGGTACGTCGGGCGAGACGTCGACTCGATGGTGCGCGATCTCGTGGAGGTCGCGATCTCGCTCGTGCGGCAGGAGCGGCGGGCGCAGGTCGCGGGTCCCGCGGCCGTCTCAGCGCGGCGCCGCCTCCTCGATCTGCTCCTTCCGCCGCGGCCGCGACCGGGGCGCTCGTCCGCCGACCCCACGCAGGCCGCGCGGGAGGCCGAGGACGAAGCCTCGTGGCGGCGCAGCCGCGAGACCCTCGAGCGGCGCCTGGACGGGGGTGAGCTCGAGGACCGGATGGTGGAGCTGACGGTCCCGGCCGCGTCGGGGGCGGCCTTCAAGATGTTCACGCCCGCCGGGATGGAGGAGGTCGACCTCAACCTCAAGGAGATGATGCCGGGACTCTTCTCGGACCGGACGAGGATCCGCAAGCTGTCGGTGAAGGAAGCGCGCGACGTCCTCACACGCGAGGAGGAAGAGAAGCTCCTGGACCCGGACCAGCTCGCGCGTGACGCGATCGAGCGGACGGAATCCTCGGGGATCCTCTTCATCGACGAGTTCGACAAGATCGCGGGCGGAGACCGGGGAGCCGGGCCGGACGTCTCGCGCGAGGGGGTTCAGCGGGACCTGCTCCCGCTCGTCGAGGGGACCCTCGTCAACACGAAGCACGGGCTGGTCAGGACGGACCACATCCTGTTCATCGCCGCGGGCGCGTTCCACGTCAGCAAGCCGTCCGACCTGATGCCGGAGATGCAGGGCCGCTTCCCGATCCGGGTCGAGCTGACCGCCCTGTCGCGCGAGGACATGGTCCGCATCCTCGAGGAGCCGGAGTCGTCCCTTCTCAAGCAGTACCAGGCGCTGCTGGGGACGGAAGGGGTGACGCTCGACTTCACCCGCGACGGGATCGACGCGCTCGCGGCGTCGGCGGAGCAGGTCAACCGGCTCACCGAGAACATCGGCGCGCGGCGGCTCCACACGATCCTCGAGCGCGTGCTCGAGCCGGTGTCGTTCGACGGGGCGGAGACTCCGGGACGGAGGCTGGTCGTGGACGCGGCCTACGTGCTCTCGCGCCTCGCGGGACTCACGACCGACGGCGATCTCTCCCGTTTCGTGCTGTAGCCTGTCGGCATGCGCCGTTTCGCTCCGCTCGTCGCCACGGCCGTGCTCGCGTCTTGCGGCAAGACCGGTCCGCTCCGTCCACCGGTGCCGCATGGGCCGCTCCCTCCGGGCCAGGTCGCGGCGCGTCAGATCGGAGCGGGCGCCGAGGTCGCCTTCACGGTTCCCAAGCCGCGCGGGAGCGCGCCGTCGCAGGAGATGGCGAAGGCGGAGATCCTGCGCGTGTCCTACCCCCCGGGAGTCGTCCCGTCCGTCGATCCGGAGGCGTTCCGCGTCCGCGGTGAGGTGGTCGTGGAGGTTCCCGCCGAGGCACTGACCCCGGGGCGCCGCCTCGTGATCGCGGACACGTCGCTCCACTCGCTCGGCGACGGCGGAATCGGGTGGACACTCCGTTACGGTGTGCGCGTGCGGGACCAGCACGGTCGGCCTTCGGCGCTGGTCGCCGCGCTCGACTTGCCCACCCTCACCGCCGGTGCGGCGCCGAGGGATCTCAAGGGGCTCGCGAGCGCGGACGGCGTGCGGTTGTCGTGGGCGCCTCCCGAGGGCCTGAAGGGAGCGAGCTTCAACCTCTACCGCGGGCTCGAGGACGACGTGCTGGCGGAGCAACCGCTGAACGTCAAGCCCCTGGCTGCCGGCGAGTACCTCGACACGACGACGGAGTCCGGGAAGCGCTACCGTTACGTCGTTCGCACCGTTCTCGCCGACGGAGTGCCCTATCGGGAGGGGCCGTCGTCCGGGCAGGTCGTCGTGGACGCGTCGGACGTCTTCCCGCCCGCGGCACCGAAGGGTCTGGTCGCCGTCCAGGAGGGGAGCGCGATCCGCCTGCTCTGGGACCCCTCGACCGAGAGGGATCTCGACGGCTATCGGGTGTACCGGAAGGTCGGCGACGGCGAGTGGACGCGCATCGGGCCCGACCCGCTGCGGCAGCCGACGTACCTCGATCACGACGTGACCCCGGGGAGTGCCTTGGCCTACCGCGTGACCGCGATCGACCGCGCGACGCCGCCGAACGAGGGCGCGCCCTCGACCGAGGAGAGCATCCGCCTCGCTGCGGAGCCGTCCGGAGGCGCCCGGCCGTGAGCGCGCTGCGGTTCACGAAGATGTCGGGCGCCGGGAACGACTTCGTCGTCCTCGATCGCCCGGCCTGGGAGTCGATCCCCGGAGCCAGGATCGCGTGGGTGCGCGGTGTCGCGCGCCGCGGGGTGTCGGTCGGCTCGGACGGCGTCCTGGTCGTCGATCCGCCCGAAGGCTCGCGCGTGCGCGTGACGTTTCTCAATCCCGACGGGGCGGAGGCGTTCTGCGGCAACGGGAGCCGCTGCGCGGCCCGCTTCGCCCACGAGCGGCTCGGCGCCCCGGCCTCGATGACGCTCGCGACGGCAGCGGGGGAGGTCCGCGCGGTCGTCGCGGGAGGGCGCGTGAGCCTCACGCTCGCGGCGCCCGAGGACGGCGGCGCGCTCGACCTCGAGGCCTCGGGACGGCCCGTGCACGCACGTCTCATCCGGGCGGGCGTTCCGCATCTGGTCGTCCGGGTCGATGACGTCTCCGCGTTCCCGCTCGCGTCGCTGGGGCCTACGCTGCGCCGCCATCCTGCTCTCGGTCCCGGAGGGGCGAACGTCACGATCGTCGCCGCCGAGGGGGATTCCCGCATCCACGTGAGGACCTGGGAGCGAGGCGTCGAGAACGAGACGCTCGCGTGCGGGAGCGGGGCCATCGCGGCCGCGTTCGCGTGCCGCCTCGACGGCGGCGCCGCATCGCTCGAGGTTGTCCCCGCCAGCGGGTTGGCGCTTCGCGTCACGCTCGACGGAGACGCCGCGGCCCCGTCGGCGGCGCACCTCGCGGGAGACGCGCGGTTCGTCTTCGACGGCGTTCTGTCGGCAGAGGGGATCGCGAGCCGGGGATGAGCGTTCCCCGCCGGGCGCGCCGCGTCGGCGAGTGGATCCTCGGATGCGCGCTGATCGCCGTCGGAGTGGTGGGCCTCGTCCTGCCGGGGATTCAGGGGATCCTCCTGATCGTGGCTGGTCTCGCCGTGCTCTCGCGGCAGAGCCCGCTCGCCAAGCGCCTGTACGACGCCGTGCGCGCGCGCGCTGCGGCCGTCGGCGAGCGGCTCCGCCGGCGCTAGAGGATCCGCCTCACTCGCGACCGGGCCCATTCGGCCAGACGAGCGCGTACATCCGCTCACCCGCGAGCACGCGCTTGACGTACAGGCGCGTTTCCGGGATCGGGATCCGCTCGACGAAGCGCTCGTCGTCGTCGTGCGGAAGCGTCCACCGCTCGACGCGCGACGGCCCGCCGTTGTAGGCGGCGAGCGCGCGAGGCACCGAGCCGGTGCGCGCGATGTAGTCCTTGAGGTGCGCGCAGCCGAGGCGGAGGTTGACGTCGGGGTCGAACAGGTCGTCCGGCTTGAACGTGGCCATCCCGGCGGCCTTCGCGAGCTCGGCCGCGACGTCGGGCATCAGCTGGAGGATCCCGCGCGCTCCCGCGCTCGAGACGGCGAGCGGGTTGTAGGCGCTCTCCTGCAGGGCGACGGCGGCGACCAGGTCCGGGTCGAGTCCGCTTGCGCGCGCGTACTTGACGAGTGCTTCGCCCCCCGGGGCCGGGTAGAGGAGCCGCCACAGCGCGCGGGGCAGGGAGGCGACGGGGGTGTGGATGCGGTCGCCCGCCGCGGCCTGGGCGACCGCGAGCGCTTCCGACGGCGCGTTCGCCGCGAGCGCCGCCCGCGCGGCCTCCGCCGCGAGGGGCGCCGCCTCCGCGCGCGATCCCGAGATCGCCGCGCGATAGCACGCCGCGGCCTCGTCGGAGAGTCCGACGCTCGACAGTGCGCGCGCGGCGAGGAGCCAGCGTCCGGCGGACCCGAGTACTCCCGGGTCGGCGACCGGTGTGGCCTCCGAGGGCGGGGCGGGCGCGCTCAGCCCCGCGCGCTTCGACGCGAGCTGTCCGTAGTAGTGGTTCGGGAGCTCCGCGGCCAGAGCGCGGTAGCTCTCGCGTGCCGCGGCGGCGTGCCCTGCGAGCTCGCTCCTGCGCGCCGACCAGTAGACCGCCGCGGCGCGAACGCCGTCGGGTGCGTCCTTCCGCGCGAGGCAGCGCGCGAACGCCGCGTCGGCCTCCTTCGCGCGTCCGAGCTCGAACGCGATCCACGCCTCGCGCAGGAGGCCGAGCGGATCGGCGTCGGCGCCCGCCGCCGCCCGGTACCGCTGGTACGCGGCCAGCGCCGGCCCGCTGGGAATCCCGTCCGCGATCCGGGCGAGATCCAGCAGCGCCGCCAGGCGCCAGGGCGGAGCGCCCGAGCGCGCGAGCGCCTCGAGCCCGCCGTGGTAGGCCGCCGTGCGCCCCTCGGCGGCGGCCACACGCGCGGCGAGGTATGCGGCTCCGTCGCGGCTCCCGGGATCTCCCTCGCGGGCCCGGGCGATCAACGGGGCCGCGTCGCGCGGCCGCTGTAGCTTCACGAGCGCTTCGGCCTCCACGAGCGCCTCGGCCGGCGGGGCGGCCGACGACGGGGCGGCCGACGCGCGCGCCGCCCTCAGGAGCGCGATCGCGAGATCGGCGCGGCCGGCCTCGACGAGCGTCCGCGCCCGCGCGGCGAGCTTCGGCCGTGCCGACGCGTCGAAGCGCGCTTCGGGGTCCGGGGCGAGCGCAACGAGCGCGTCGAGCGCGCGGGCGAGTTCGTCCGGCGGCGTGTCCTCCGCGACCACGAAGGTGCAAAGGCGCGCGGCGGCGCCCGAGGAGTCGCCGTGGCCCGCGCGCATCCGCGCCGCCGCGATCGTCGCGTCCGCCCCGGGCTCCCGGTCGAGCAGCTCGACGCCGCGGGACCACGCGCCGTCCTTCTCGAGGGCCGCGGCGCGCAGGATCGCCGCGTCGGTGCGCGAGGGACATCCCGGAAGCTCCAGGTACCGCGCCGCGGCCTCCGCCGCCTCCGCGGCTTGCCCCTTCGCCAGCAGCGCGCGCGCGCGCAGGAGGGAGGCCTGCGCGAAGAGCGGGTCGTCGGCGGGAAGCTCACGGGGAAGCAACTCCCAGATCTCGAGGGGCCGCCCGGCGCGGGCCAGATGGGTCGCCCCGAGCACCCGCGCGCGAGGCTCCCAGGCCGGCGCGCGATATCGGGCGAGCAGTCGCCGGACCTCGAGCAGTCCCGTGCCGTCGTCGCCACGCCCGTAGGCGCGCACCGCGGCCTCGAGCGGCGGGGGCATCGTGCGCGCGTCGTTCCAGCGGACGCGACGCTTCGCGAAGAGAACGGCGCCGGCCGCCGCCGCGGCGGCGAGCAACACGAGACCCGCGATGACGAGACCGCGGCGGCTCAACGAAGCAGCGAGGGGTCCCCTCCCGCGAGGACCTGGACGTACGCGTCCTCGAGCAGCGCCGTGCCGGAGGGTCCGATGTCGGGGAACCGGCGCGCGAACGCCTCGCGCCCGCGCTTCAGGTGTTCGTCGAGACGCTTGGCGAGGTCGCGCTGCTTCCTGCCGACCACGACCGCCTCCTCGTTGTAGAGGCGGATGTCGGTCGCGACCAGGCGCGCATAACGGCGGGCCTCCTCCGCGCGCGGGTCGGACTCGCCGGGCTCGGCCGACCACGGAGCCATCTCGGAAGTGGCCGCCGCGGGCGCCGGCGCGGCGACGGCCGGCGCGGGCGCCGCCGGGCTGGCGGCGGGAACCGCCGCGGGCTCCTCGGCGCGGACCGGAGCGCCGGGGGGTCCCGCCGATGCCGCTGTCGTGAGCGTCTTCAGGCGCCGCCACGCGAGATCGAGCTCGAGTCGCAGCCGCGCAGCCTGGCAGAGGAGGGAGAGCGCGGCGGGAGCCCAGGGCTCCTCGCCCGACCGTCGCTGCGCGACGACGACGGCCACCGCCTTGCCGCTCACCCGGACCGGGAGCCCGGTCGTCTCGTCGTAGGATCCCTGCCGGAAATCGGGGGCGGCCTCCTGCGGCAGGAGCGTGCGCCAGCGCATGTCGTCTTCCGACGCGAGCGCCGAGAACCACCCGGAATCCGCCGGGAGCGAGGCCAGGCGTTGCCGCTGCGCGGCGTCGGCGGGATAGCCGATGCTGCTCCAGCCTTTCCATTTGCCGTCGCGCATGAGGAAGACCGCGGCGCGCGGGGCGCCGGCGGTGGTTCCCTCGAGCAGCGCGCGGAAGATCTCGGCGGGGGATACGAAGCTCGCCAGCTCGGCGATCTTCCGATCGAGCGTCTCGAGCGGCAGCGTTTCGGCACTCATCACGGTCACTCCTCGGACGCGCCTCCCGCCAAGCGCGGATCGCCGAGCAGCGGCGCGAACTCCGCGAAGCCCGGCAAGAGGCTCTTGATCTCGGGCGCGCCGGCGAGCGCGCGCTCGATGTGTTCGACGGCGTCTGCCGGTCGAGCCCCGCGCGCGAGCGCCGAGGCCAGGTGAAGTCTATACGTCGGGCGCTCGGGCGCCAGCCGGACCGCGGTCGCGTACGCCTCGGTCGCCTCCGCGAGCAGGCCGACATCCTCGAGAACGCTCCCCAGATTGCTCCAGCTCGGGTCGTACGTCGGGCAGAGCGCGAGAGCGTGGCGGAACGCGGTCACGGCGTCCCGCGGCCGCTCCGCGACAACGAGGGCGGTGCCGAGGTTGTTCCAGACCTCGTGGTCATCGTCGCGGCGCGCGATCGCTTGCTCGAACGCGTCGACCGCCTCGGTCACGCGCGCGAGATCGAGGCAGGCATTCCCCAGGTTGTACCAGATCTCGTAGTCATCCGGATCGAGGCGGGCCGCGTGGCGGTAGGCTTCGGCCGCGGCCGCCAGCTCCCCCCGCTCGGCGTAGGCGAATCCGAGATTGTACCAGACGTCGTACGCATCGGGCTTCAAGGCCAGCGCCCGCTCGAGGCAGCGCAACGCGTCGTCGCAGCTCCCGATGTCGGCGTACGCGGTTCCGAGGTTGAACCAGCACTCGAACACGTCCTCGCGGATCGCCAGCGCGCGCTCGTACGCGGCGATCGCGTCGTAGAAGCGGCCGAGGCGGACGCACGCATTCCCGAGGTTGTTCCAGGCCTCGACGACACCCGGGTCGATCGCCAGGGCGCGGCTGTACGCCGACACCGCGCCCTCGAAGTCCCCCGCGTCGTAGCGCGAGGCTCCCTCGGCGAAGAACAGGGTCGCGTCCGCCGCGGGTTCAGAGGCGAGCATGTCGGAAGCGGCGGGCTGCGGCCCGCCGGCGATCCCCAGACGGCGGCGCGGAGCGGCGAAGGGACGCCGCTGCGTCGGCTCGGGACGCGACGTGGTGTCGTCTCGGCTCACGTGGTCCAGATCCGGCTTCAGGCCGTCCCTGCGGGACGCCCTCTTGTACCATGGGGCTGACATGGCGGTCAACGGATCCGCGCTGAAAATGCGGCGAACGCTCGCGACCGCGGTCCGGATCAACGGCGTCGGCCTTCACTCCGGGACACCGGTCCGCGCGCGCCTGGTGCCTGCCGAGGCGGGAAGCGGCATCGTCTTCGTGCGAACCGATCTTGCCGGCGCGCGGATCGAGGCCGTGCTGGCCAACGCCGGTCCGAGCTTCTACGCGACCGTGCTGCAAAAGGACGGGGCGACGGTCAGCACGATCGAGCACCTGATGGCGGCACTCTACGCCTTGCAGGTGGTCGATCTGACGATCGAGCTCGACGCCCCGGAGGTTCCGATACTCGACGGCTCGTCCCGTCCGTTCGTCGAGGCGGTCCTGGACGCGGGATACCGGGAGCACGACGTGCCCCGCAACTACATCCACATCGTCCGGCCGGTGTCGGTCACCCACGAAGACAAGTCGATCGCCGTGCGTCCGTCCCCCGAGTACCGGGTCACTTACGCGATCGACTTCGACCACCCGGCGCTCGGCTACCAGGAGCTGACCGCGTCGCTGTGGGAGGCGGAGCATTTCGCCGAGAAGCTGGCGCCGGCCCGCACCTTCACGTTCGAGCACGAGATCGAGGCCCTCAAGCAGCGGGGTCTCGCCCGCGGGGGCTCCCTCGACAACGCGGTCGTCGTCGGGCGGGACGGGATCCTGAACGACGGCCTGAGGTTTCCCGACGAGTTCGTGCGCCACAAGATGCTCGACCTGACCGGAGACCTCTCGCTCCTCGGCCATCCGCTCCTCGGCCACGTCGTGGCGTATCGCGCCGGGCACGATCTGCACGCGCGTCTGGCGCGCCGGATCGCCGAGGCGAAGGACAGCTGGTTCCTGGCGCCGTGGGGGGTCGCGGCCGAAGCCAAGGAGCCCTCGCCGCCGGCGGGAACTCCTTCGTGAGCCGGGTCCGCCGGACGATCCAATGGACGGCGATCGGCGCGATCGCCCTGTTCCTGGTCGGGACGGCGTACTGCTCGAGTCTGCACCTCGCGGAGGTCGGGCCGGCGCTCGGGCCGAGCCACCAGCTCCTCACGCTTCTGACCCTGGCGATCGTCGTCCTGTCGACGGGGGTCGTGTTCGTGCTCGTGCGGAACCTCGTCCGCCTGATCGTGGACCGCAAGCGCGGGATCCTCGGTGCGAAGCTGCGGACGAAGCTCGTGTTCTTCTTCCTCGCTCTGGTGCTGCTGCCGGCGTTCCTGCTCTCGTTCGGCGCGGCGACGTTCATCAAGAAGACGGTCGAGGGGCTGCTCCACATGCCGGTGGAGGAGGTCGCGCGGCAGGCGAAGGAGATCGTCAAGGAGTCGGGGCGGCGCGAGGAGTCGCGCGTCGTCGACCACGCGAAGCTTCTCGCCGGGGAGATCGCCCAGCATCCGGCCACGCTCGCGGGCGACGGTCTGGCCGTGGCGCTGATCCAGTGGAGGCAGCGGGAGGGGTTCGATCTCGCGGCCTACGTCGCTGCCGACGGCCGGGAGTCGATCGATGCCGCCGCCCCCGCGGGCGGGGCGCCGTTCGACGCGACGCTGCGCTCCGCGGCGGCGCGGATCGCGCTGACGGCCGCGCGCACGAACACGACCGTGTTCGAGCCGATTCCCGTCGGCGGCGCCGTGGTGCTGTTCGGGGCCGCGCCCGCCGAGCGCCCGGGAGCCGCGCGCGGAGCCGCCGTCGTCGGCGAGATCGTCCAGCGCGCCACCGCCGACCGCCTGCAGAGCATCGAGGCCGCCGACCGGGCTTACGACGAGTTCCGCGGGAAGCGACGGGACCTGCTGCGCCTCTACTACTCGATCATCTGCCTCGTGGGTTTGGCGACGGTCTTCGTGTCGTCCTGGATCGGTTTCTACGTCTCGCGCCGGATCACCGTCCCGCTCGAGCAGGTCGCCGCCGCCTCGCGCGAGATCTCGCAGGGGAACCTCGGGGTCCGCGTCGCCGCGAGCATGGGCGACGAGGTCGGCATGCTCGTCGACGCGTTCAACGAGATGGCGGGGGAGCTCCAGGAGAATCGCGAGGTGATCACGAGGGGCACCGCCGACCTCAGGCGCACGAACCGGGCGCTCGAGGAGCGCCGGCGGTACATCGAGACGCTCGTCGCGCACCTGTCGACGGCGGTGCTGTCGATCGACGGCGACGGGCGCGTGACGACCGCCAACCCGGCGGTCTCCAAGATGCTCGGTCTTGCGGTCGCCCCGGGAGACGACCTCCAGGCGGCCCTGAACGCCGGCGGGCTCGAGCCGCTCGCGAGCCTGCTGCGCGAGATGGTCGAGGTCTCGACCCGCTCGCTACGGCGCGAGATGGTCCTGGAGCCTTCGGGAGCGCGCCTGACGGTGTCGGTGCAGGTCTCGCCCCTGTTCGGCGGGCAGGGGGACGATCTGGGGACGCTCCTGATGGTCGAGGACCTCACCGACCTCCTCGCCGCGCAGCGCGCTGCGGCCTGGCGCGAGGTCGCCCGCCGGATCGCGCACGAGATCAAGAACCCGCTGACCCCGATCCAGCTCGCGGCCCAACGGCTGCGGAAGAAGTTCTCGGAGCGATCGGAGGATCTCGGGGAGGTCGTGGGCGATTCGACCGCGACGATCGAGCGCGAGGTCGCCGGCCTGAAGAAGCTGGTCGACGAGTTCTCGCTCTACGCCCGGATGCCCTCGGCGGCGCCGGAGCCGGTCGACTTCGCCCGCGTCGTCGAGTCGGTCGTCGCGCTCTATTCCGTCCACACTGGGATCGCCTGGACGCTCACGCTCTCCCCGGAGCTCGGCGTCGTCCGGGTGGACCCGGAGCAGATGCGGCGCGCGCTGATCAACCTGATCGACAACGCCGTGGCCGCGATGGGCGGGACGGGAGAGCTGGCGGTGACCGCGGAGCCGTACAGCGGCCCCGGCTCCCTCCGGGTCGTCGTGGCCGATCGCGGCCCGGGCATCCCCGTCGCCGCGCGCGATCACCTCTTCGCGCCGTCGTACTCGACCAAGCCCCGCGGGACCGGCCTCGGGCTCGCGATCGTGCAGCGCGTCGTCATCGAGCACGGCGGGACGATCCGGGTCGAGGACAATCCAGGGGGTGGGGCTCGCTTCGTGATGGAGATCCCGGGGACGGCGCGAACGGGGCCGGTCGAGGCGCAGGCGGCGGTTCCGTCTGCGGAGGGCGGGCGCCATGGCGCTTGAGAAGATCCTCGTCGTCGACGACGAGCCGGGCGTCCGGAAGACGCTGGCCGCGATTCTGGGGGACGAGGGGTATGCCGTCACGACGGCGGGCTCGGGAGAGGAGGGCCTCACCAACGCGTCGGCCTCCCGGTTCGACGCGCTCCTGCTGGACGTGTGGCTCCCGGGGATCGACGGGATCGAGACGTTGCGCCGCCTGAAGGAGCAGGGGATCGATGCCGAGGTGATCATGATCTCGGGGCACGGGACCATCGACACCGCGGTGAAGGCGACCAAGCTCGGCGC
>DATKHQ010000355.1:0-16259 GCA_035510175.1 Candidatus Sulfotelmatobacter sp.
GCAGCAGGTCGGCGACATCAAGTTCGAGGACGAGCGGGCGCAGTATCCGATCCTCGGCGTGCAACCCGTCTTTCAGGACGTCCGCAACTACTACGTCGACGTCGGGCGGTTCTTCGGCGCGCTCGACGAGTCGTCGAAGACCAACGCGTGCGTCATCGGGCACGGCGTTCTCAACGATCTGAAGATGCCGAGCAACCCCGTCGGGAGGGAGATTCTCGTCGGCGGCAAGGCGTTCCGCATCATCGGCCTCATGGAGCCGAAGGGCGAGGTTCTCGGGACGGAGTTCGACAAGTTCGTGATGATTCCTTACGCGACCGCGCTCGCGATGTGGGGGCATGACGTCGAGGAAAACAGCGCCTTCCTCGTCCACGCGCGGACTCCCGAGCTGGTCGATCAGGCCGCCGACGAGATCGAGAACGCGCTGCGGGTCCGCCACCGGCTGCGTTCCGATCAGCCGAGCGATTTCAAGATCTCGACCCAGAAGGAGTTTCTCAAGAGCTTCACGAAGTTCGCGAACGGAGTCACCTACGTGGTCGCGGGCGTCGTTTCGATCGCCCTGCTGGTCGGCGGCATCGGGATCATGAACATCATGCTCGTCTCGGTCACCGAGCGAACGCGGGAGATCGGCGTGCGGAAGGCGATCGGTGCCAAGAGGGGGCACATCCTCTCGCAATTCGTGATCGAGGCCGTGACGTTGGCGCTCGTCGGCGGCATCATCGGGATCCTCATGGGTATCGCCACCGGGGCCATCGTCGCCAAGCTCATTCCCAACTGGCCCGGCTTCTTCACGCCGCTGTGGGCGCTCGTGCTGGCGTTCGGCTTCTCCTCCGCGGTCGGGTTGTTCTTCGGGATCTACCCCGCGGCGAAGGCGTCCCGGCTCGATCCGATCGAATCGCTGCGCTACGAATAGCCGCGGCCGCGGCGGGGCGCAGCGCGCCCTGATGTATTCTCTGCCCCGATGATCGGCGATCTCGCGAGGCTCTACGCGCAGGGCGGGCCGATGATGCACCCGATCACGGCGTGCAGCGTGGCCGCGCTCACCGTGGCGTTCTGGAAGCTCGCGCAGTTCCGCACCCTCCAGGTCGAAGCCGCGGGGCTCTTCGCCCGCGTGCGCAAGGAGCTGCTCAACGGCCGCGTGCGGGAAGCGGGGGAGGAGTGCGAGCGGAGTCCCGGGCCGACCGCTGCGGTGCTGCACGCGGGGATCCTCAAGGCGGGAGCGCCGCGCGAGGAAGTCGCCTCGGCCATGGAAGCCGCCGCGCTCTACGAGGTGGCGCGCCTCGAGAGCAAGCTCGGTTTTCTCGCCACCGTCGCGACCGTGGCCCCGCTGCTGGGGTTCCTCGGGACCGTCTGGGGGATGATCGTGGCGTTCGACGTCATCCACGCGCGCGGTTTGTCGGATCCGGCGCGCGTCGCGGGCGGCATCGCCCAGGCTCTGATCACCACCGCGTGGGGCCTGGTCGTGGCGGTCGTCGCGGTGCCGTTCCACAACTACTGCGCCGGCCGCGTCACCGCGCAGAGCGGGACGCTCGAGATGGCCGAGAGCGTTCTCCTCGAGACCCTCTCCGAGATGGAGCGGATGGGCACCAAGGCCTGACGGGAGCGCGATCGATGAGGCTTCCCCGTCCGAGCCCTCTTCCGCCCGCCCCCCCGTCGGGCGCGCTCGCGAATCTCGTCGTCCTGCTCGTGTTCTTCTTCCTCCTCACCACGAGCTTCGGCCTCGACCAGATCCCGGTCGAGGTGCCGGCCGCACCGGCGCTGCACGAGGCGCCGCCGGGGGCGGCGTGCCTGATCCTCGAGCGCCACGTCCGCGCCGGCGAGGGGGAGTCGCTGACGTGGCGTTTCTCCGACGGGCGGCACGAGCCCCAGACCATTCCCGGCACCGAGGGGCTCTTCTTCGAGGTCTCGCGGATCGTCGACGACGATCCCGAGCGCGTGTTCCTGCTCCGGATCGACGGGGACGTGCGGTACGCGGTCGTCGACGACGTTCTCGAGTCGTTGCGGAAGGCGGGGGCGCGCAACGTCGTGTTCGCGGCGCGCGCGGGCGACGGGAGCGGCACGTGAGGCGCGCGGGGCGGCGCGCAGTACCACGCCTGCGCCTTCCCGTGGCGCCTCTCGCGAGCCTCGCGATCGCGCTGCTCGGCACAGTGACCGCGGCGGGGCTGTTTTCCGCGGCGCGGGGCCCGGCCTTGCGGTTCGCGACGTTCGACGAGGCCGGGGGGTTCTCCAAGGAGCGCGCGATCCGCGTGGACCTGCAGGGAGACGGCGCCGTGCTCCTGAACGGCGCTCCGATCCCGAAGGACGCGCTCGTCGGCGCGGTCGCCTCAGATCTTTCCGTGCAGCCGGGCGCGGGCGTGATCCTCGTCGTCGCGGCGGACGTCCCGTACAAGACGATGCTCGCGGCCTACGGCGGCATCGCCGCCCTGCCGGACCATCCGCGGATCGCGCTTCCCCCTCGGGCCTGGGTCGAGGCGGCGACTCGCGCGCGCGGCGGGTCGCAGGCACAATGATCGGTTGATGACCGCGCGTCGTCCCGCTCTCCGTCTTCACGAGAAGGTCGCGGCCGAGAATCGCCGCCTGGAGGGGCTCGGCGGACGACGCAGCCGGTGGGCGCTCCCCCTCGCGGCCCTCGTCGCGGTGGCGGTGCATGCCGGCGCGCTCTTGGCACCTCTCCCCGACCAACCGGAGCGCGACGACGGCCGCTCGCCCCGCCCGGACCTGCCGCCGGTCTGGCGCTGGGGGCCGCCGCTCGAGCGCGACGTCGCCGCCGAGGCCGCGCCGCCACCTGCTGCGGTGCGCGCGCCCGCGCGGGTCGCCCCGATCGCCGCGCGACACGACGAGGACGTGGATCTCGAACCGGTCCCCGAGCCGCCGATCGACCTCGCGGGATCCATTCCACCCGCGCAGATCGACAGGCTGATCCCGATGCCCGATGCGGTCCCTCCGAGCCGGGGTCGCGGCGAGCCGCTGCCGGGAGGTCCGGGCGGCGCGGCGCCGATAGACCTGACGCCGGTCTCGAAATCGCCTCCCGTCTTTCCGTCTCTCGCGCGGACGATCCGCGCGGAAGGGCGCGTGTCGCTGATCGCCACGGTCGGCGCGGACGGCGAGGTCCTCGCGGCCCGGGTCGTCGAGTGCACCCGGCCCGGGGTCGGCTTCGAGCAGTCGGCGCTCGCGGCCGTCAAGCACTGGCGGTACGCGCCCGTGCCGCCCGGCCGGCCCGATCGCGCGGTCGCGGTGCACATCGACTTTCGCACGTCGGAGCCGGAGCGTTGACGGTCGCGGCGCGCGCGCGAACCCTGACGATCGCCGCGGCGGCGCTGACCGCGCTCCTGGCCACGCCCGCGCGGGCGGATGCCCAGCGCGCGGTCTCCGATTTCAAGGCCGGCCGCTATCTCGACGCGGCGACCGAGATCCAGGCGGTCGTCGATCGCGATCCGGGCTACGCGTACGGCCATTTCATCCTCGGGCACTGCCTGCTCAAGATGCGCCGCCCCGCGGAGGCCGAAGGCGCCTTCCGGCGCGCGCTGGCGATCGATGGGGGGCATCCCGAGTTCCATCTCGGGCTGGCGCTGGCGCTCAAGGCGCAGGCGAACTTCCGGCCGGCGATCCAGGCCGCGTCGATCGGGATCGCTCTCGCGCACGATCCGAAGGATCTGCTCCCGCTCCTTGTCGTCCGCGGTTTTCTCTGGAGCGCCGTCGGGCACTGGGGCGATGCGGCCCGCGATCTCGAGGCGGCGCGCCAGATCCGCTCGGACCCGGCGATCTGCCTCCTGCTCGCCCGCGCGTACGTCAATATCGGCGCCTTCGCGGCGGCGATTCCCCGCCTGAAGGACGCCGAGGCAGGCTCGCCCGACGATCCCACGGTCCAGAGATTGCTCGCCGTGTCGTACCTGGGTGCCGCGGCGGCGGAGCCCGATCCCGCGCGCAAGAAGGCGCTCTACGGCGAGGCGCTCTCGCCGGCGAGACGCCTGGCGGGGGCGCAGCCGGACGATCCCGACGCGGTCCACCTGGACGCGCGCGCAACGCTCGGAGTGGGCGAGGCCCAGCTCGCGGTCGGACTGTTCCTTCGCGTGCTCTCGCTCGACCCGCGCCGGTGCACGGCCATGGTCAACCTGGGTCGCGCGTACATGAGCCTCGGCCGATGGAACGAGGCCGACGCGGCGCTCCGGCAGGCCGCGGCGTGCGCCCCGAGAATGGCGGTCGTCTACGAGACGATGGGCGACCTCTATCTCCGGCAGGGGATGACGGAGCAGGCCGCGAACGCGTTCCGGCGGGCCGACGAGATCGAGCCCCGGGACGGCTCCCCGGGACGCGCGGGATCCGCCGACATGATCCCCGTGCGCGCCCCCCGCTAGCGCTCCCGCGCGCGGCTCCTCGCGTGTGTTAGAGTACCGGCCCTTCGGCACCCGCTGAATCGGCAAGGGCAGCGATGCCACCGGGCGAGGACCATGGAAGGCAGCCTGATCACGGTGCTCCTGACGGTCGTCACCGCAGTGGGCATGATCGTCGTGATGCTCCTCGCCAGCTGGCTCGCTCCGAAGATCGTCGGCAAGCGCTGGTCCCGTGTCCACTCCGACACGAACCCGTACGAGTGCGGCGCGCGCCCATTCGAGCCCATCGAGAAGCACCGCTTCTCCGTCAAGTTCTACCTCGTCGCGATGCTGTTCATCCTCTTCGACGTCGAGGCGGCGTTCTTGATCCCCTGGGCGGTGACCTTCAGGGGATTCGCCGGGCAGAAGCTGTTCGTTCTGGGGGAGATGGCCGTGTTCCTCGGGATCCTCCTCGTCGGCCTGGTCTACCTGTGGTGGCGCGGCGCCCTGGAGTGGGAGTAGCGGCGTGGCGGACGGGGCGCAGGCGGTCGCGGCGCTTCAGGCGCGGTTTCCGAGCGCCGTGGTCGAGACCGGCAGCTTCCGGGACCAGCACTGGGCCGTCATCGACCCAGGCTCGTGGCTCGAGGTCGCGGCGTGGCTGCGGGACGATCGCGGGACCGCATACGACGTGCTCCTCGACGTGACCGCGGTCCACTGGCCCCAGCGCACGCCGCCGATGGAGATCGTCGCCCACTTCTACAGCCACGCGCGCAACGACCAGCTCCGCCTCAAGGCA
The DNA here is from genome assembly GCA_035510175.1 of Candidatus Sulfotelmatobacter sp. GTDB lineage: Bacteria > Acidobacteriota > Polarisedimenticolia > Polarisedimenticolales > DASRJG01 > DASRJG01. The sequence continues at coordinate 5,104 of DATKHQ010000355.1, forward strand.
CGGGTCCCGGAGAAGGGGCCGATCGCTTCGCTGACCCCGCTGTGGAGCTCGGCGGACTGGAACGAGCGCGAGACGTTCGACATGTTCGGGATCGTGTTCAGCGGGCATCCGGATCTGCGCCGGATCCTGATGGCCGACGACTACACCGATTTCCCGCTCCGCAAGGAGCTGCCGCTCTTCCGCGGCTGACCCGGGCCCGACGATGCCGGCACGATTCGAGACCTCCGTCGAGCGGCCCGACGTCCTGACCATCAACATGGGGCCGTCGCACCCGGCGACCCACGGCGTCCTGCGCGTGGTGCTCGACCTCGACGGCGAGACGGTGGTCGGATGCGATCCGGTGATCGGGTACCTCCACCGGGGGATGGAGAAGATCGCGGAGAACAGGACGTATCTCCAGTTCATCCCGTACACCGACCGGATGGACTACCTGAGCCCGCTCGCCGCGAACGTCGGGTTCGCGCTCGCGGTGGAGGAGCTGCTGGGCGTCCGCGTTCCGCCTCGCTGCGAGGTGCTGCGCGTGATCTGCTGCGAGCTCGCCCGAATCGGCTCGCACCTGGTGTGGCTGGGGACCTCCGCGCTCGACCTCGGCGCCGCGACGATGTTCTTCCACACGTTCAAGGACCGCGAGTGGCACTACGACCTCGTGGAAGATCTCACCGGCGCGCGCTTGACGACCTCTTACACGCGGGTGGGCGGCGTCGCCTACGACGCGACCGCCGACTGGCTGAAGCGGCTGCGCGAGTTCGTCGACGCGATGCCCGGCCGGATCGACGACTACGAGACCCTGCTCACGCGCAACACGATCTGGCTCAAGCGCACGCAGGGCGTCGGGAGATTGTCGGCGCAGGAGGCGATCTCCTACGGCGTCACCGGGCCGGTCCTGCGCGCCTCCGGGGTCGCGTACGACGTGCGCAAGGCGCGGCCCTACTCCGGGTACGAGGCGTACGAGTTCGACGTCCCGACGGGCACCGAGGGGGACGTCTACGACCGATACCTCGTGCGCATGGAGGAGATGCGGCAGTCGGTGCGGATCCTCGACCAGGCGCTCCGGAACATCCCCGGCGGACCGGTCAACATCGACGACCCGAAGATTTTCCTGCCGCCCAAGAGCAAGGTCCTCACGAGTATGGAGGAGCTGATCCACCAGTTCATGATCGTGACGGAGGGGTTCGAGTGTCCGCCCGGCGAGGTGTACGTCGCGACCGAGGTCCCGAAGGGCGAGCTGGGGTTCTACATCGTCTCGGAGGGCGGGAAGTCGCCGTACCGGTGCCGCATCCGCTCGTCGGCGTTCAACAACCTCTCGAGCCTCAAGAAGCAGGTGATCGGCGCGCTCGTCGCCGACGTGGTGGCGTGCATCGGAAGCATCGATCCCGTCATGGGCGAGGTGGACCGCTAATGTGTTGGGATGGTTCCCTTCTTTTTGCGCGGAACAGAAGGTCCCCATCGAGGCGTCATGCTCGGGGCTGAGTTCGAGAAGAGAGTCGACGCGCTGGTCGCGCGATACCCGAAGCCGAAGGGCGCGCTGCTGCCCGTGCTTTGGGAAGTGCAGCGGGCCAAGGGGTGGATCGACTTCGACGCCGAGGCGTGGGTCGCCGCGCGGCTCGGCCTGGCACCGGCCCACGTCCACGGCTGCGTCACCTTCTACACGATGTACAAGCCGCGGCCGATGGGGAAATACCACATCCAGGTCTGCACGACGCTCTCCTGCATGCTCCGCGGCTCCGACGAGCTCTTCGCGCACTTGCAGCGCAAGCTCGGCATCGGCAGCGGCGAGACGACACCCGACGGCAAGTTCTCGCTCGTGCGGGTCGAGTGCCTCGGGTCGTGCGGGACGGCGCCGATGTTCCAGCTCAACGACGACTTTCACGAGAACCTGACGCTCGAGACGGTCGATCGCCTTCTCGAGTCGCTTCCGTAGCGCGAAGAGAGCCGCAACGTGGAACGTATCCTGACCCGCAACGTCGACAAGGAGAACGCGCAGCACCTTGCGGTGTACGAGTCGGTCGGCGGCTACCAGGCGCTCCGGAAGGCGCTCTCGTCGATGACCCCCGACGCGCTCACCGACGAGGTGAAGAAGTCCGGCCTTCGAGGCCGCGGCGGCGCGGGGTTTTCCGCGGGCCTCAAGTGGTCGTTCATGCCGAAGGAGGTCGACCCGAAGCGGCCGCACTACTTCCTGATCAACGCCGACGAGTCGGAGCCGGGCACGTTCAAGGACCGCCTCCTGATGGAGAAGGACCCGCACCTCGTCCTCGAGGGCTCGCTCCTCGGCGCCTTCGCGATCCGCGCCAGCGTGATCTACATCTACATCCGCGGCGAGTTCGTCCACGCGGCCCGGGTGCTCGACCGGGCGATCGCGGAGGCGTACGCGAAGGGGTACGCGGGGAAGAACATCCTCGGGAGCGCGTGGAGCTGCGACGTCTACGTCCACCGCGGGGCGGGCGCCTACATCTGCGGCGAGGAGACGGCGCTGATGTCCTCGCTCGAAGGGGACCGCGGCTATCCGCGCCTGAAGCCGCCGTTCCCGGCGCAATCGGGAGTCTGGGGCTGCCCGACCACGATCAACAACGTCGAGACCGTCGCCAACGTCCCGTTCATCGTCGAGCGCGGCGCCGACTGGTTCCTCTCGGTCGGCAAGGCGCCGAAGAACACCGGCCCCAAGCTCTACTGCCTCTCCGGCCACGTCAAGCGGCCCGGCGTGTACGAGGCCCCGATGGGCCTCCCGCTGCACGAGCTGATCTACGAGCTCGGCGGCGGGATGCTCCACGACGACCGGCCGCTCAAGGCGGTGATCCCCGGCGGGTCCTCGGTGCCGGTGCTGCGCGCCGACGAGTGCGAGGTCGATCTCGACTTCGACTCGCTCGCCGCGAAGGGGACGATGCTCGGCTCCGCGGGGCTGATGGTCATGGACTCCTCGACGTGCATGGTCGCGGCGATGGCCCGGATCGCGCACTTCTACCACCACGAGTCGTGCGGGCAGTGCACCCCGTGCCGCGAGGGGTGCGGCTGGCTCGAGCGGGTGCTCCAGCGGATCGAGGGGGGGCGGGGGATGCCGCAGGACCTCGACCTCTTGCTGTCGGTCTCGAACAACATCATCGGGAACACGATCTGCGCCCTGGGGGACGCCGCGGCGATGCCGGCGATCTCGTTCGTGACGAAGTTCCGCGACGAGTTCCAGCACCACGTCGACGCGAAGGCGTGCCTGACCGGAACGGTAGCGCTCCAGGGCGTGAGGTAGCGATGCCCAAGCTCACGATCGACGGCCAGGCGATCGAGGTGCCCGCGGGCACGACGATCCTCCAGGCCTGCCTCCAGCGCGGCCGGGAGATCCCGCACTACTGCTACCACGAAGGGCTTTCGATCGCGGGGAACTGCCGCATCTGCCTGATCGAGGTGGAGAAGCAGCCCAAGCTCGTGATCGGGTGCTACACCCCCGTCGCCGAGGGGATGGTCGTCCACACCGACAGCGACAAGGTCAAGCAGGCGCGCGCGGCGGTGATGGAGTTCCTGCTGATCAATCACCCGCTCGACTGCCCGATCTGCGACCAGGCTGGGGAGTGCCGCCTCCAGGAGTACGCGGTCGAGTACGGCGACGGGACGAGCCGCTACACCGAGCCGAAGCTTGCCCTCTCCAAGGCGATCGACATCGGCCCGCACGTCACGCTCGACCAGGAGCGCTGCATCCAGTGCAGTCGCTGCATCCGCTTCTGCGACGAGATCACGAAGACCGGCGAGCTCGGATTCTTCCAGCGCGGCGAGCGCAGCCAGATCGGGATCTTTCCCGGCAAGCGGCTCGACAACCCGTACTCCGGCAACGTCGTCGACCTGTGTCCGGTGGGCGCCCTCACCTTGAACGAGTTCCGGTTCAAGACGCGCGTGTGGTACCTCGCCAACACGGCCACGATCTGCGCCGGGTGCGCGCGGGGCTGCAATGTCGTCGTCGGCGTCGGGAAGCAGCAGACCCTGATGACCACCCGCGGCCAGCTCGACGACCGGGTCAAGCGCATCGTGCCCCGCGTCAACGAGGAGGTGAACGGCTGGTGGATCTGCGACGAGGGGCGACTGTCCTACGAGCACGAGCAGAAGGCTCCGAGGCTCGAGGCCGCCCGGGTCGCCGGAAAGGAGACCGCCTACGACGACGCCGTGAAGGCGGCCGCGACGAAGCTCGCCGCGGCGGCGAAGGCCGGCGCGCTCGGGGTGATCGTCTCGCCGCGGCTCGTCAGCGAGGACGTGTTCGCCTGGAAGTCGGTCGTGTCGGCCCTGGGCGGGGGGGCCTTCGGCGTGCGCTCGCTGCTCCGCGGCGAGGACGACACGCTGCTGATCCGCGCCGACAAGGGGGCGAACGCGCAGGGCGCCGCCTGGATCCTCGGTGCCGGTGCGACCGAGCGCGCCGTGCGCGAGGCCGTAGCACAGGGCCGCGTCAAGACGCTGCTGATCCTCGGTGATCCCCTCGATGCCGGCGACAGCGCCATCGTCGAGGCCCCCGCCGGGAGCGGCCCCGAGGTCGTCTACTGCGGGCCGTTCGCCTCTCCCTCCGCCGCGCGCGCCTCCGTCGCGGTCCCGTGCGCGTCGTGGTCCGAAGCCGACGGGACGTACGTCAACTTCGAGGGACGGGCGCAGCGCGTCCGTCGCTGCCACCTGCCGCAGGGAGAAGCGCGCCCCGGCTGGCGCGTCGCGGCGGACCTCGCCGAGGCTGCTGGTGCTGCGGCGACCGGCTGGTCGTCCGCCGCGGAGGTACTCGCGGCCCTCGGCCGGGCGATCAAGGAGTTCGAAGGGATCTCGTTCGAGGCGATGGGGCTGCTCGGCCTCAAGGCGCCCGTCGCGGCGGGAGTGTAGGGCGTGGACTGGCTGGGAATCGCGATCTCGCTCGTGAAGATCGTCGTGGTCTTCTCCGCGTTGATGGGCGGCGTGTCGGTGATGACCTGGGTCGAGCGCCGGGTGTCGGCGATCATCCAGTATCGCTGGGGGCCGAACCGCGTCGGGCCGTGGGGGCTGCTCCAGCCGATCGCGGACGGCATCAAGTTCATCCAGAAGGAAGACATCGTCCCCGCCTCCGCGCACAAGCCTTTCTACATCGCCGCGCCGGCGCTGGCGGTGGCGACGGCGCTCAGCGCGTTCTCGGTCATCCCGTTCGGCTCCGAGATCCAGGTCTTCGGCCGCACGGTCAAGCTCGTCATCCTCGACATGGACGGCGGCATCCTGTGGGGGTTCGCGGCGACCGCGCTCGGCGTCTACGCGCTGGTGCTCGCCGGCTGGGCGTCGCGGAACAAGTTCTCCCTGATCGGGGGCTTGCGCTCCTCCGCCCAGATGATCTCCTACGAGCTGCCGCTGGCGCTGTCGATCGCGTCGGTCGTGCTGATGGCCGGGACGCTCCGGCCGACCGAGATCGTCGCCCAGCAGGCGGGGTGGTTCTTCCACTGGAACATCTTCAAGGGCGTCCCCCTCCTCGGGTTCATCCTGTTCACGGTCGCGGGGTACGCGGAGACCAACCGCGTGCCGTTCGACCTCCCGGAGGCGGAAGGGGAGCTGGTCGCGGGATATCACACCGAGTACTCGGGGATGCGCTTCGCGGCGTTCTTCATGGCCGAGTACGTCAACATGATGACGTCGTCGGCGCTGGGGATCACGCTCTGGCTCGGCGGGTGGCAGCTCGGCTTCCCGGTCCCGCTCACGGGCGTCCCGCTGGTGATCCTCCAGGTGCTCGCCTTCGTCGGGAAGCTGGCGTTCTTCCAGTTCCTGTTCGTCTGGATCCGCTGGACGCTTCCGCGCTTCCGCTACGACCAGCTGATGGACCTTGGGTGGAAGGGGCTGCTCCCGGTCTCGCTCGCGAACCTGGCGCTCAACGGCTTGCTCGTGGCGCTCGGGCTCAACGTGGCGCGGTAGAGCGATGGATCGCGTGGCGTTGTTCGTGCTCTCGGTGCTCGTGATCGCCTCGGCGATCGTGGTGATCCGGCACAAGAACCCCGTCGTGTCCGCGATCGGGCTCGCCTTCAACCTCGTCGCGATCGCCGGCTTCTACATGCTCCTCGGCGCGCAGTTCGTCGGCCTCCTCCAGATCATCGTGTACGCCGGCGCGATCATGGTGCTGATCCTGTTCGTGATCATGCTCCTCAACCTGCGGGAGGAGGCGCTGCCGCACCCCGCGGGGACGTTCCAGCGGGTCCTCGCTCCTCTCGCGACGCTCGCGTTCACGGGGGTGATCGGCCGGGCCCTCTGGACGGCCTCGCCCTCGACGTTCCCTGCGGCGGCGGCCGGATACGGCACGGCCGATTCGGTCGGGAAGGCGCTGTTCACGAACTACTTCTACCCGTTCGAGGCGATCTCGCTCCTGCTGCTCGTCGCGATGGTCGGCGCCGTGCTGCTGTCGAAGCGGAGGCTGCCGTGATGGACCCGCGTATCGTCCTGCTCGTCTCGGCGCTCCTGTTCTCGCTGGGCGTGCTGGGCGTGCTCACGCGACGCGGGGCGATCACGATCCTGATGTGCGTCGAGCTGATGCTGAACGCGGGCAACCTGGCGTTCATCGCCTTCGCCCGCGCGGCCGGGACCGCGGAGGCGCAGGTCTACGTCTTCTTCATCATGACCCTGGCAGCCGCCGAGGCGGCGGTGGGTCTCGCGATCGTCATCGCGCTCTTCCGTCTGCGGGAGACGACCGATGTCGACGAGATCCATCTCCTGAAGTGGTGAGCGCGCGATGCTGAAGCTGATTCCGTGGATCGCGATCCTGCCGCTTGTCGGCGTGGCGGTCAACGGCCTGTTCGGGAAGCGCCTGCCGCGCCGAACGGTCGGTCTGATCGGTTGCGGCGTGGTGCTCGCGTCGTTCCTCCTCTCGTGCGGCGCCACGTTCGAGCTCTCCCGCTTGCCCGAGGACGCGCGGCACTACGAGACATCTCTCGGTGCGTGGCTGCCGCTGGGACCCGCCGGGGCGCACGGGGAAGAGGTCACGATCGACTGGGGATTCGCGCTCGATCCGCTCTCGGCGATCATGATCCTCGTCGTGACCGGGGTCGGGTTCCTGATCCACGTCTACTCGACCGGGTACATGGCCCACGAGGACGGATTCCACCGGTTCTTCGTGTACATCAACCTCTTCATGGCGATGATGCTGACCCTGGTCCTGGGGTCGAACCTGCTCGTGACGTTCGTCGGGTGGGAGGGGGTGGGCCTCTGCTCCTATCTCCTCATCGGGTTCTTCTACGACCGCCCGTTCGACGCGCGCACCGGCCTCTCCTGCGCCGACGCGGGGCGCAAGGCGTTCATCGTCAACCGGATCGGGGACTTCGCGTTCGTCATCGGGATGCTCTACCTGGTCACCGTGTTCGGCACGCTCGACTACCGGGGAGTGACGCAGGCGATCGCGGCGGCCGGCGAGGGCCGGCACGCGCTCCTCGTGGCGGTCGGGATCCTGCTGTTCGTCGGGGCTTGCGGAAAGTCGGCGCAAATCCCGCTCTACGTGTGGCTTCCGGACGCGATGGCGGGTCCGACGCCGGTGTCCGCGCTCATCCACGCGGCGACGATGGTCACCGCGGGCGTCTACATGGTCACGCGCATGTCCGGCCTGTACGTCCACGCGCCGGAGGCGATGGCGGTCATCGCGGCGGTGGGCGCCGGGACCGCGCTGTTCGCGGCGACGATGGGCATCACCGCGACCGACATCAAGAAGGTCCTGGCGTACTCCACCGTCAGCCAGCTCGGCTACATGTTCGCCGCCGCCGGCGTGGGAGCGTACGTCGCCGCGATCTTCCACCTGATGACCCACGCGTTCTTCAAGGCGCTGTTGTTCCTCGGGGCCGGCAGCGTCATTCATGGCCAGGAGGGGCAGCAGGACATCACGAAGATGGGCGGCCTGAAGGCGAAGATGCCGGTCACCTTCATGACGTTCATGGCGGCGACGCTCGCCATCGCGGGGATCGTTCCTTTCGCGGGCTTCTTCTCGAAGGACGAGATCCTCTGGGGCGCGTTCTCCAGCGGAAAGGGCATCGTGTGGGGGGTGCTGGCGGTCGCCGCGGCCCTCACCGCGTTCTACATGTTCCGCCTCGCGTTCCTGGTGTTCTTCGGATCGTACCGGGGTGACCGTCACACCTTCGACCACGCCCATGAATCGCCCCGGTCGATGACGCTGCCGCTCGTCGTCCTCGCCGTCCTCTCGGTCGTCGGAGGGTGGATCGGGATTCCGAAGGCGCTGACCGGAGGCGCCGACCTCAACGTATTCCACCACTGGCTCGCACCGGCGGTCGCGACCGCACACGAGTCGGCGGAAGCGGCCCACGGGGCGGGCCTCGAGCTCTCTCTGATGGCGGTCGCGCTCGGGATCGCGCTCGCGGGGATCGCGGCGGCGTTCGTGGTCTACCGCCAGCGCGAGGGGATGGCGGCGTCGGTCGCGTCCACGTTCCGCCCCGTCTACACCCTCTGGCGGAACCTCTACTGGGTCGACGAGCTGTACGAGGCGGTCATCCTGAAGCCGTTCTACGCGGTCTCGCGATTCTTCGCCGGGTTCGACCGCTGGGTGGTGGACGGCCTCGTCAACGCGGCGGGAGTCGTCACCGAGATCACGGGGCAGCTCGTCAAGCTCTTCCAGACCGGCTACGTGAGGAACTACGCGCTTCTCTTCCTGATGGGGGTCGTGGCGATCCTCGTCTACTTCGCGATGGTGTAGCGATGTCCGAGCTGCAGGTCCCGATCATCTTGCCGGTCGCGATCCTGGTCGTGTGGGCGCTGCTGATCCTGCTGCTCAGCCCGCTCGTGCGCGAGACGCCGCGCGGTCTCGGCGCGCTCGTCTCGCCGTGGGGAGGCTCGCTGCTCGCGACGGTCTTCTCGGCGATCGCGTGCACGCGGTTGTGGTCCGGAGTTCCGGTCGGCGCGGCCGAAACCGCCTACGGGATGGTCCGGATCGACCGGTTCGGCATCTACATGAGCGTGCTCGTGCTCGCGATCGGCTTTCTCTCGCTCCTCTTCTCCGCGCGATTCCTGGAGCGGGAAGAGGCCGAGCACGGCGAGTTCTACGCGCTCGTGCTCTTCGCGCTCGCGGGGATGCTGATCATGGTGCAGACGACGCACCTGGTCCTGCTCCTGACGGGGCTCGAGATCTTCTCGGTCACGCTCTACGTCCTGTGCGGCCTGACCCGGGGGCGCGTGCGGTCGATCGAGTCCGCGCTGAAGTACTTCCTCTTGGGAGCCTTCTCGTCCGGGTTCCTCGTCTACGGCCTGGCGCTGATCTACGGCGCGACCGGCTCCCTGTTCCTCGGGTCCATCGCGGGCGCCGCGGAGCATCCGTCGGCGCTGCTCTCGATGGGGCTCGGTCTCGTCGTGATCGGGCTCGCCTTCAAGATCGCGGTCGTGCCGTTCCACCAGTGGGTCCCCGATGTCTACACGGGAGCGCCGACGAACGTCACCGGGTTCATGGCGGCCGCGACCAAGACGGTCGCGTTCGCGGCCCTGCTGCGGGTCCTGGTGGGCGCGTTCGGGAAGAACCCGGCGGCGTGGACGCCTCTCCTGACGTGGCTGTCGATCGTCACCATGACGACCGCGAACGTCGTGGCGCTCACCCAGACGAACATCAAGCGCCTGCTGGCGTTCTCCTCGATCGCCCACGCGGGCACGCTGCTGATCGCGGTCGTCTGCGTGCCGGAGTACGGTGTCAAGGCGATCCTCTTCTACCTGACGACCTACGCGTTCATGACCGTCGGCGCGTTCGCGGTGGCGGCGGCGGTGGGCCGGGGCGATTCCAAGGGGGAGCGGGGGTACGACTACCTGCAGTCGTGGGCGGGTCTGGGGCGCCGCCGCCCGTGGCTCGCGGCGGCGATGACGATCTTTCTCCTCTCCCTCGCGGGGATCCCGCCGACGGGCGGATTCGTCGGCAAGTACCTGATCTTCCAGGCCGCCGTGCAGTCCAAGCTCTGGCTGCTGGCCGTCGTCGGCTCGCTGAACGCGGTGATCGCGGCGTACTACTATCTCTCCGTGATCATGACGATGTGGTTCAAGGACCCCGAGGAGGCGACCGAGAGCCCCGAGCCGCTGACCCCGTCGCTCGCCGCGGCGCTCGCCGTCGCGGTCGTCGCCGTCTTCTGGCTCGGCATGGCGCCCTCGAGACTTCTGGAAGCCGCGACCGGTCTGGCCGCGACGCTGATCTGATCCCGTGCCGCGCACGAGCTCTCTCCGCGTCGACCGGGTGCTGATCGATCCGCCGGTCTCGACGCCTCACGCGATCTTCGATCTCGTCGCGCACGACCTGAAGTACGCGCATCTCGTCCGCGACCCCGGCGTGATCCTGAAGGCGCTCGACGAGCGCGAGCGCGCGCACTCGACCGCGCTCGCCGGCGGGATCGCGATGCCGCACGCGCGCGTCGCGGGCCTTGGACGCGGCCTCCTGACGATCGTGAAGCTCGCGGTGCCGGTGACCTTCACCGGCGCGACGCCGACGGCCGTCGATCTCGTGATCGTGATCGTCAGCCCCGCGGAGGATCCGGCGGAGCACCTCAAGCAGCTCGCGCGGATCTCGCGAAAGCTCCACGACCCGGGCTGCGTGGCGAAGCTGCGGGCGGCCAGCGACGAGCAGACGCTCCGCGCGGCGCTCGAGGACGACTAGCGCGCTGCCGGTCGACTCAGGGGCAGCTGTTCGGCGAAGCGTTGATCTCCGAATCGCGGCTCCCCACCTGGGATCCGGCGCTTTCGTTGTACGTGCCGGCTCCGCCGCAGCTCACACCGCGCACGAGGTACCAGAATCCGTCACCGCCGACCGGCTCGACGGCGTCGAGATAGCTCGTCGCGACCTGATCGTTGCCCAGGCAGGCCTGGGTCGCCGAGGTGAAGTCCCCGCCCGAGCTGCGGAGCTGGTTGAGCGCGCCTCGCACCAGGTCGAACGCGACTGCTGGCGGGACCGGGGTCCAAGACACGAGCTCTCCACCGCCCTGCTTGCTCAGGGTGATCGTCGACGTGCCCGCGGGAGGGACCGACGCGCACGTCCCGGAGCAATACCGACCTCCGGAGTCGAGGTCCACCGAGTTCCATCCGCCCCACGGGATCATCTCGGAGCCGGTCCAGACCACTTCCGCTAACCTGCGGCCGGTCGGAGCGCCGAGGGTCGACATCGAGGTCCAGACGTTCGTGCTCGCGTTGTACCGCCCACCGGAGTTCAACTGCACCACCGCGTTGTTCTGCCC
>DATKHQ010000356.1:0-3758 GCA_035510175.1 Candidatus Sulfotelmatobacter sp.
TTCGAGTCATCGAGTCCGATGAAAAGCGTACACTTCTTCATGACCGACCCTCCGTATGTGGCTCTGCGCCACGGTGTGCTTCATCCGCCGCCGAGCGTAATCCACGGCCTGCGGATGGGTCGGTCAATCCATGATGTCTAGAATGCACCGGCGATCGGGGGAGCAGGCATGAAGACCTTCGGAATACTGACGGGGGGGGGAGACGCGCCGGGCTTGAACGCGGTCATCCGCGCGGTTGCCCGCCGGTCCGCGCCGCGGGGGATCCGCCTGCTCGGCATCCGGCACGGCTGGAAGGGTCTCCTCTCGAAGGAGACCGTGGAGCTCGACGCGCGCGCGGTCTCGGGGATTCTCCACCGCGGCGGGACGATCCTCGGAACGTCCCGGACGAACCCGTTCAAGTCGCCGGACACCGCGGCCGCGGCACAGGAGAACGTCCGCGCCTTGGGCCTCGACGCGCTGATCGCGATCGGCGGCGAGGACACGCTCGGCGTCGCGGCGCGCCTGTCGGCGGCGGGACTGCCGGTGGTGGGCGTGCCGAAGACGATCGACAACGACCTGTCGGGCACCGACGTGACCTTCGGCTTCGACACGGCCGTGTCGATCGCGACCGAGGCGATCGACCGGCTCCACTCCACCGCCGAGTCTCACGACCGGGTGATCGTGTGCGAGGTGATGGGGCGGCACGCGGGGTGGATCGCGCTCCACGCGGGCATGGCGGGAGGCGCCGATCACATCCTCGTCCCCGAGCGGACCGTCGACGTCGAAGCGGTGTGTGCCTCGATCCGCCGGCGACGGGAGCGCGGGGTGATGTTCTCGATCGTCGTCGCGTCTGAGGGGGCCGTGCTCCCGGAGGGCGAGGTGACGAAGGACGCCGAGACCGACGCCTTCGGCCACGTGAAGCTCGGCGGCATCGGCGAGCGCCTTGCCAAGGAGATCGAGCGGCGGACCGGGTTCGAGACCCGCTTCGTCCAGCTCGGCCACGTCCAGCGCGGCGGGACGCCCACGGCGTTCGACCGGTGGCTCGCCACGCGGTACGGTCTTCTCGCCGCGGACATGGCCCACGAGGGGAAGTTCGGGATGATGGCGGCCTACCGGGGGGGCCGGTTCGAGGCCGTCCCGCTCCAGGCGGCCGTCGAGACGCTCAAGACGGTTCCCGCCGAGCTGATCGATCTGGCGGCGGCCCTGTTCTCCTGACCGGGAATCGCCCAAGGAGTCCGCATGTCCGAGCTGCGTCACGACCCGCTGGCCAAGCGCTGGGTGATCATCGCGAGCGAGCGGAGCCGGCGGCCCGAGGACTTCGCGCTGAGCGACACCGCCACGCACGACGGGGGCTTCTGCCCGTTTTGCGCGGGGAACGAGGACAAGACGCCGCCGGAGATCACCGCGGTCCGCCCGTCCGGCGGCGCGGCCAACGGTCCGGGGTGGACGGTCCGCGTGATTCCGAACAAGTACCCGGCGCTGTCGATCGAGGGAGGGCTCGAGCGCCACGCGGTGGGCCTTTACGACCGCCTCCGCGGCGTCGGCGCGCACGAGGTCGTCGTCGAGTCCCCCCAGCACGCGCTGCACATGGCGGACATGGATCTCGGCCAGCTCGATTCCGTGCTGACCGTCTGCCAGGAGCGCCTGCGCGACCTCGGACGCGACCAGCGCTTCAAGTACGTCCTCCTGTTCAAGAACCACGGCGCCCTCGCCGGCGCGACCCTCGCCCATCCCCACCTGCAGCTGATCGCGACGCCGGTGACTCCCCGCGCGATCTCGGTCGAGCTCGACTCGGCGCGCGAGCACTTCCACCTCAAGGAGCGGTGCCTCTTCTGCGACCTCCTGGAGCAGGAGCTCCAGGCCCGGGAGCGGATCGTCTCCCTCGACGAGCATTTCGCGGTCGTCGCGCCGTACGCGTCGCGGTTCCCGTTCGAGCTCACCGTCATCCCGAGAAAGCACGCGCACTCGTTCTCGGACGAGCCGGCGGCGATCCTGTCGACCCTCGCCCGCACGCTCAAGGAGACGCTCGCGCGCCTCAAGAGCGTTCTGCGCGACCCGCCCTACAACTTCGTCCTGCACACGGCGCCGAACACCGAGACCACGGTGCGGCGCCGGAACTACTGGGACACGCTCCCGTTCGACTTCCACTGGCACATCGAGCTGCTCCCGCGGCTGACCCGGGTGGCGGGATTCGAGTGGGGGTCGGGGTTCTACATCAACCCGACGGCCCCCGAGGAGGCCGCGGCCTTCCTGCGCGACGCGGTCATCTGATCCGGGGAGGTTCGGTCCGGTATCCCGCCCCATCCTTGGGTAGAATTGTCCGAGCGCGCGCGGGGTGAACCTGCCGAGGGTGCGTGTGCCCTCGGGATGGAGTCGCGATGGAGCCGGCGCAGCTGGGCGCGACGTCCCGCATCGAGGCGTTCCTTCCGGGGAGCGCGGTGGACGTGCTGCGCGTGCTCGGCGCGTGGACGGTCCCGTTCGTCATGGTCGATGCGGCGGACAACGTCCTCTTCTGGAACCGGGGCGCCGCCAGGCTGTACGGCATCGCCGAGAACGGCGCGGTGGGCCGGAACTTCACCGAGGTCGTGGGCGAGACGTCGGCGAGCCCGCACTTCACCGTGCAGGGGATCAGCACGCGCCGGTACGAGGCGGCGCATCGAGCGCCCGAGGGAGGCGATCTGCCCGTGATGGTCACCCGGACCGAGCTCCAGGCGCCCGACGGGACGACCGGGGCGCTGATCCTGGTGACTGATCTCACCGAATCGAAGGCCCTCGAGCGCCGCCTGGCGCGCCGCGTGGCGCAGCTCTCGGTGATCCGCGAGATCGCCGAATGCCTGCAATCCGAGATGAGCCTCGAGCGCATCCTGCGGAGCATTCTCGTGGGGGCTACCGCGAGCCAGGGGCTGCGGTTCAACCGCGCCTATCTGCTGCTCGTCAACGAGCAGCGGCGCACGCTCGAGGGGCGCGACGGGATCGGGCCGGTCGACGCCGACGAGGCGGAGCGGATCTGGTCTCGCCTCGCGCAGAAGGACCGGACGCTCCGGGAGCTGATGGACGAGTACGAGCCGATCGCGGAGGGGGCGCTCTCCGCCGCGCAGCGGACCGCGCGGCGCCTGACGGTCAGCCTCGACGACACCGACCGGTTCCTGATCTGGGCCCTGTCGGCCTCGGCGACCGTCCACGTGGAGCGAGGCAAGGTCGCCTCGGGCGCGGGACCGGGTCCGTCCCCGCTGGTCGAGATCCTGGGGGTCGAGACGTTCGTCGTCGTGCCACTGAAGGCTGCCGACCGCCCGGTGGGCCTCCTGATCGCGGACAACGCGATCACCAAGCGCGCGATCACCCCCGAGGACGTCGACATGCTCGAGCTGCTGGGCTTGCAGGCGGGGCACGCGATCGAGCGGACGCGGTTGACCGACGAGATCGCGCGCGAGGTCGCGTTTCTCGAGGCGGCCACGCTCGAGATCCGCAAGAACCAGGAGCGCCTGGTGCAGGCGGAGCGCCTCTCCGCGATCGGCGAGATGGCGGCGCGGGTGGCGCACGAGATCCGGAACCCGCTGGTGGCGATCGGGGGGTTCGCGCGGTCGCTCCTGCAGCGAACGCCGCACCCGGACGAGACGACTCGCGAGTCGCTCGAGGTGATCGTCGACGAGGTCCGGCGGCTCGAGTCGATCGTGGGTGAGGTCCTCGACTTCTCCCGCCAGGTGCCGCCGCGGATCGGAAGCCTCGACCTCGCCCGGCTGGCACGCGAGGCGGGGGATCTCCTCCGCTTCGAGCTGGAG
>DATKHQ010000357.1:0-6031 GCA_035510175.1 Candidatus Sulfotelmatobacter sp.
GAGCGCACACCAGCGACACGAGGGCCGGGAACAGCGGCGTGACCGTATGACCGAGCGACCGCGCGATCCGGTGCCCGTGTCCGTCGCTTCCGGTCTTCGGCACGCTCCGTCCGCCGGTGGCCAGGATCAGGCGGGAGGCCATGATCCGGCCGGCCGGCCCCGAGAGCACGAACCGGCCGCCGGCGGCCTCCACGCGCTCGACGCGCCAGGGATGGAGGATCTCGGCGCCCGCATCCCGCGCTGCGGCGACGAGCGCGTCGAGGACGGTGCGGGCGCGCCCCGTGTCCGGGAAGAGCTTCCCGGTCTCCTCCCGGACCAGGCGCACGCCAAGATCCTCGAAGAACGCACGCGTGCTCGCCACGGGAAAACGCCGGAGCACATTGCGCACCGCCGCCGGCGTCGAGCCGTTGAAGTCTCGCTCGTCGACCGCCTCGTGGGTGACGTTGCAGCGCCCTCCCCCGGAGATCAGGATCTTGGCACCCAGCCGGGACGCGCCGTCGACGACCCCGATTGAAAGCGCCGCTCCGGAGGCGCGCGCCGCGCGCCCGGCGGCGATCGCCGCCATCAACCCCGCGGCCCCCGCGCCGGCCACGACGAGGTCGAACGAGCCGTCCGGGCTACTCGTGGGTGTCCTCGGGCTCCGCGTGGACCGAGACCCGGGCGAGCTCGGGAATCCCCGCGCGCAGCGCGACCTCGAGACGGTCGGTGGCGGCATGCGCCTCGGAGAGCGGCGTCCCCGCGGGGAAGAAGCAATGACACGAGAGGTACAGCCCGCCCGAGACCCGGCGCAGCAACAGATCGTGGACGCGGGACGGCCCGACCAGCCGCCCCGCGATCTGGCCGATGCGCTGCTCGATCGCCGCGCGCGCGTCGGCGTCGAGCGGATCCGCGCGCGCCGGCTCCTCGTCCTGGAGCTCGAGGTGGATGTCGACGCGGCGCACGCTGCCCACCTCGGCGAGGATCCGCGCCTCGATGCGGTCGGCCACCGCGTGCGCCTCGGCGAGGGTCATCCGGCCGGGGAGCTCGACGTGGAGATCGGCCTGCTTTCCGTCGCCGTCCTGACGCAGCGTGATGTTGTGCGCGTGCGCTCCCTCCAGCGCCACGGCCTCGAGGATCCGCTGCCGCACCGATGCGGCGTCATCCGGCACCGCGCGGAGCTCGACGAGCACGCTCGCGCGATCCCCGGTGATCGCGCGCACGCGGCGGCGTGCCTCGGCCGCCGCACGATCCGCCTGCGCGACCGGGATTCCCGGACGCAGCGGCAGCTCGATGTCGGCGAAGAGCGTGTCGCCCGCCTGCCGCACCCGGACCCGCGGTCCCTCGACGAGGTCGGGGATCCCCGCGAGCGCCTCCTGGATCGCGCCGCGCAACCCGGCGGGGGCGCGATCGAGCAGCATGTCGATCGCCCGGCGGCCGAGCTTCCACGACAGCAGCAGCACGAAGGCCGCGACCACGATCGCCGCTACGGAGTCGGCTTTCGCCAGCCACGGCGGCCCGATCCGGTGGGCGATCCAGGCCCCGGTCAACCCGAGCAGGACGACGACCGAGGAGAGGATGTCGGAGCTGAAGTGCAGAGCGTCGGCCTCGAGCGCCTGGCTTCCGGACAGCCGCGCGACGCGGGAGAGGTCGCGGGAGCGCGCGAGGTCGACCGCGATCGAGACCCCGATGACCGTCACGCCGATCCACCCGGAGTGGATCTCCGGAGCCTCTCCGAGCAGGCGCGCCAGCGCCTCACGCACGATCCAGACGGAGGTGAGCACGAGCAGGACCGTCTCGGCGAGCGCGGCGAGGTTCTCGATCTTGCCGTGGCCGTACTGGTGGTCGGCGTCTGGAGGCCGCCAGGAGGTCCGCACCGCGACCCACGTCACGGCGGCCGCTCCCAGATCGAGGGCCGAGTGCGCCGCCTCCGCGAGCAGTCCCAGAGACGACGTCGCGACCGCCGCGGCGAGCTTCAGCGCGGTGAGCAGCACGCTCGCGAGCACGCTCGCGAGCGCGGCGCGCCCCTTCTCGCGCACGAACCGCCCCTGCTCCCACGACGAAGCCGGCCGATCGGACGCCCCTTCGATCAACGCGCCGGGTCTCCTCGCACGGGCGGCACGGTGTCACGGCCGTTCCGGACCCGCCCGGTTTTTGACGCACCGCGCCCCGAATGGTACAAACGACCGCCATGCTCCGGGCCCGCACCGCCGCCGCCGCGTGTCTTTTCGGCCTGATCGGGGCCGCCGGGGCGGAGCCCGCACCCACCGGGCCGGCGATCCGGTTCGACGAGACCACGCACGACTTCGGGACGATCCGGGCGGACGCGAAGCAGTCGTTCTCCTGGTCGTACCGCAACGTCGGGTCGGCCCCGCTCGAGATCCGCGGGACCGCGCCGTCGTGCGGCTGCACGGTCTCGACGCCTCCCGACGCGTCCGTCCCTCCCGGAGGCACGGGCGCGCTCGCCATCGTCTACGATCCCGCGGGGCAGAGCGGTGGCGTCCACAAGACGATCGCCGTCATGTCGAACGACCCGGAGCACCCGCGCACGATCCTCTCGATCAAGGCACAGGTCATCCCCCTGGACGAGGAGCCGATGCCGAACGGCCACCCGCGGTTCACCGGGCAGTCGCTCCTCATGGGAAAGTGCGCGGGATGCCACGCCGGGGCCGCCGCCGGCAAATCGGGGGCCGAGCTGTACGGCGCAGTGTGCGCCATGTGTCACGGCGCGAAGGGGGACGGCGGGCTGGCGCCCGGGCTGCGCGCCCGGGACTACCTGGCGTCGCACGACGACAAGGCGCTCGGCGAGGCGATCGCCTACGGCACCGCGAATCCGAAGATGCCCGGCTTCTCGGATCTGATGGGCGGCCCGTTGAGCGCGTCGCAGATCGCTTCCCTGGTAAAGCTCCTCCGCGACTGGGGGCCCTCCGCCGCGTCGCAACCGCACGCACCGCCCCCGAAGCGCTAGGGCCGTGACGGATCGACCGCCGTCCCTCGTGGCCGAGCGCGCGATCCGGTACTTGCGCGCCGCCGCGACGCCGGTGACGAGCGTCCGGCTCGCGCGCGAGGTGCTCTTGTTGACGGTCCGCGACGAATCCCGGGCGACCGCGGTCCTCGCGGAGGCGCTCGGCGGCGACTCCCGCCTGCATTACGCCGACGGCTCCTGGCAGGCCATACGCGCCGAGGCGGCTCACGCCCCGGGGGACGTGGACGAGGCCGCAGAGGCGGAGACCACGTTCGTGCTCGTCGAGGGATCCCGGCCGGCGCCGCGCGCGCCGATGCGCCTGACCGCCGTCGCCGCGGCGCGGCGGCGCGGCCGCGAGATCGTCGGCGCCTGCGGCGGGGACTTGGCTCCGTTCTCGCCGGGGCACGACCTGAAGCTCGAGGTGCTCCGGCTTCTCGCGGGGGCGCGCGTGGTCGTTCACGCGCCGCCCGGAGGGCTCGCCGCCCTCGAGGCCTGGCTGGACGAGCCGCTCGCGGCCCCGCTCCCGCTCGCCCTGCTCGCGCACCGGAGACTCGGGCTCCCGTCGGCTCACGGCGTGGCCGACGTCGCCGCGCGCCTCGGCCTCGCCGTGCGCGTCGACGACGACCCGGCGCGCCGGATCGAGATCCTCCCCGCCTGCTTCGACGCGCTCAGCGCGGAGGGCGAGTCGTGGGACGAGCTCGCGTCGAGCTGCCGCCCGCGCGGGCCGTCGCTCCCGTGGGGCCGGTACGCCTTCGGTCCGGCGGACCTCGCGGCGATACCCGCGACGCCCGGGACCTACCGGTTCTTCGACGCCGAGGGCGGCCTGCTCTACGTCGGGAAATCCCGCAACCTCCGCCGCCGCCTGGCCGGCTGGTTCCGCGACGGCGTCCCGCGGACCGCGCGTGTCCAGGGCATCGTGGACGCGGTGCACCGGTTCGAGGTCGCGCCCGCCGGATCGGAGCTCGAGGCCCTCCTCCGCGAGGCCGCCCAGATCCGCCGCCTCGACCCGGCGCGCAACGTGCAGCGCCAGGTGCACCCCGGGTCCCGGCGCGAGCGCCGGTTGACCTCGATGCTCCTGATCGAGCCCGCCGAGGCGCCGTGGGTGCTGCGCGCCTGGCTCATCCACGACGGCGCGCTCGTCGACACGGTCCCCCTCGGGCCGCGGGGCGGAGGCCTCGCGCGGATCGCGCGCGTGCTCGATCGCGCGTTCTTCGACCCGCGCCCGGGCCCCGTCGCCGCGCGGGCGCGCGCCGTCGACGTCGAGATCGTCACCCGGTGGCTCGCGGAGCACCGGGACCGCGTCGTGGCGTTCGATCCGACGCACCTGCGCAGCACCGACGAGGTCGTGGCCCGTTTGCGCTGGTTCCTCGAGAGGGGCAGCCTCCACGACGGGGAGGGGGCCCCTATACTTCCGCGGCGATGAACCTCGTCCTGATCGTCGTGGCGCTGGCGATCGTGCTCGTCAACGCCTTCTTCGTCGCCGCCGAGTACGCGATCATCCGCGTGCGCGCGACCCGGATCGAGGACCTGGTGCATCGGGGGGTGCGGCGCGCGGCGGCGGCGCGCGAGGTGCTCCGGACGCTCGACGCGTCGATCTCGGCCTGCCAGCTCGGGATCACGCTCGCCTCGCTGGGGCTCGGCTGGATCGGCGAACCCGCGTTCGCGCACCTCTTCGAGCCGGCGTTCGCGTGGACGGGGGCCGCGCGGGCGGCCGCCGCCCACTCGGCGGCAATCGCGGTCTCGTTCCTCCTGATCACCTTCCTCCACGTGGTCCTGGGCGAGCTGGTCCCGAAGTCGCTCGCGATGGCGCATGCCGAGCCGATGGCGCTGTTCGTGTCGTGGCCGCTGCGCGCGTTCCGGTTCCTCTTCTACCCGCTGATCACCTTCATGAACGGGTCCGCGCGCCTGGTCGTCCGGCTGATCGGCCTGCCGAGCGCGTCCGAGCCGAGCCTCGCCCACAGCGAGGCGGAGCTGCGCATGATCCTCGCGGTCAGCCGGCGCAGCGGCGCGGTCTCGGAGGCGCACGGCCGCCTGCTCGCGAAGGCCCTCGACTTCCCCGACCGCGTGATCCGCCAGATCATGGTCCCGCGCGCCGACATCCTCTCCCTCGACCTCGCGCGCTCCTACGCGGAGAACACGGCGCGGGCGCGCGAGTACGGGCACACGCGGTTGCCCGTGTGCGACGGGAGCGTCGACCGCGTGATCGGGATCGTCAACGTGAAGGACCTCTTCATCGCGCCGCCGCCGACCGCCGGCGCAGCCGATCTGCGCACGCTCGCCCGGCCGCCGCTGTTCCTGCCGGCCAACGCGAAGATCCAGCAGGCGCTCGCGTCGTTCCAGAAGCATCACGTCCACCTCGCGATCGTCGTGGACGAGTACGGCGGCACTGCGGGCATCGTCACGCTCGAGGACGTGCTCGAGGAGCTGATCGGGGAGATCCAGGACGAGTTCGACCAGGAGAGCCCGCGGATCCAGCCGCTGCCCGGAGGCCGTCTCGCCGCCGACGCGTCGGTCACGGTGGACGAGATCGAGGCGGCGATCGGGGCGCACGACCCGGGCGCCGAGGACGTGGACACGATCGGCGGATTGGTGCTCGCGCGTCTCGGGCGCCTGGCGCGGGCCGGCGACGCCGTGACGTTCTGCGGGCGCCGCGTGGAGGTGTCTCGGGTGCGCGGCCGGCGGATCCTGCGGGTGCTGGTCGGGCCGCCATCGGCCGCCCCGGTGGCGCAACCCTAGCGCGTTTGGTAGCTTACGGCTCGCTTTCGCCGCCGCGCGGCCGGCGAAGCGGGTACCCGATGAAGACCAAGCCACCGGCCGACCCGGCGCTGACCGATCGGATGAAGGCGGTCGGCATGCGCCTGACCGGTCCGCGCCGGGTGCTCGCGGACCTGCTCGAGCGCGCGGAGAAGCATCTCGACGCGGAGGAGGTCTACCAGAGGGCCCGCGCGCTCGATCCCGGCATCCACCGCGCCACCGTCTACCGCACGCTGAACCGCCTCAAGAAGCTCGGGCTCGTCGACGAGCTCGACCTCATGCACGTCTCCGGCGAGCGGCACTACTACGAGATCCGGCCCTCGACGCTGCACATCC